>JBEKFS010000023.1:0-29024 GCA_050013195.1 Occallatibacter sp. | reverse complement strand
AGGGCCCGGGCGACAGCCACGCGCTGGCGCTGGCCTCCGGAGAGTTCGTTGGGCTTGTGGTACATGCGCGAGGCGAGGCCCACGTCGGCCAGCGATTCTTTGGCTCTCTCAATGCGTGCCGCAGCGGGCGTGCCGTTATAGATGAGCGGCAGCTCGACATTGTGCAGGGCGGTGGCGCGGGCCAGCAGGTTGAAGGTCTGGAAGACGAAGCCGATCTCCTTGTTGCGGATGCGGGCCAATTGATCGTCGTCCAGCTCACTGACCAACTGGCCGTTGAGCCAGTAGCGGCCTTTGGAGGGCGTGTCCAGGCAGCCGATCAGGTTCATGAGCGTGGATTTGCCGGAGCCGGAGGGGCCCATGATGGCGACATACTCGTTGTGCTTGATGCGCAGGGAGACGCCCCGGAGCGCCTGGACTTGCTGCTCCGAGCCCATGTCGTAGGTTCGCCACAGATCCTCGACGATGATCATGTCTGAGCTGGGCGCAGCCGCTGATTGGGCATGGTCTTCGGTCGTAGTGTCGAGTAGAGCCATCAGCATCTCTTTCTTCAACGATTGTTAAGAATTTCCGCTTGTGGACGGGGTAACCGGCTTGGCTGTATCCCGCTTGACCAGAGAGTTGTCTTTGAGGCTGCGCAGCGTCTTGTAAGGGCCGGTGGCAATTTCCTGGCCTTCGGTCAAGCCGCTGAGCACTTCGATGTCTGTGGCCCCGGTGATGCCGGTGGTGACGGGCACGAACTTTGCCCTTAGCTTGCCACTCTTGTTTTCGATTACGTAGACGCCTTGCACAGGCGCGCTTTTGGCGGCGGGATGCGGGGAAGTAGAAGCGGCCTGGACATTGCTCTTACTGGGGGCTTTGTCATCGTCGGGGTTGTGCATGGTCAGCGCCTGGATGGGCAGCGTGAGAACGTTTTGCTTATGCGCGGTGGTGATCTTGGCGGTGGTGGAGAGTCCGGGACGCAGATCGCTGGATTGCTCGTCGAGCGTGACGACGACCTTGAAGTCCTTGGCCTCCTCGGTGCCGGTGGTGGACTGCAAAGTGGCCACGCCAGTGGAGCGCAGCAGGGCCTGATCACCGGCCAGGGTTACGTGCCCTTTGAAGACTTTGCCGGGCAGAGCGTCAACGGTGACTTCAACCGGCTGGCCTTCGCGGATGTTGACGATGTCGGTTTCATCCACCTTGACCTCGGCGGTGATCACGCTCATATCCGCCAGGGTCATCAGCGTTGAGCCCACGGTGTTCTGGATGCCCGGGACCACCGACTCTCCTTCGCGGACGGGCTCGTTGGTGACGATGGCGTCGAAGGGAGCGACCAGGATGGTCTGGTCGAGCAGGTCCTTGTTGGAGCGCAGGGCTGCCACCTGCATTTGCATATGCCCGCGATAGGAATCGGTTTGCGCCCTGGCCTGATTCAGCGCGGCGACACATTGATTGAGCGTTGCCACGTCGGTGTCGTAGGCTGCCTTTTTGACGTCGTAATCCGATTTGGCAACAATGCCTGCCTTATAAAGGGGCTGTTCGCGCTCCCAATCCAGCCGCTTCTGCTCCAGATCGGCTTTAGCCTTCTCGACATTGGCTTCGGCGGTCTTTTCGTTGGCAATACTGGCGGCAATATCGGTTTTGGCGGCGGCGATGGCGGCCTGCTGGCTGTCGACACCAGCTTCCTGCTGCACGTTTTGGATGGTGGCCACGATCTGGCCCTTCTTGACCAGGTCGCCCTCCTTTACATAGATATGGGTAACACGGCCCATGGCGTTGGCGCCCAGATTTGCGTAGGTCCTGGGCTTGATTTGGCCGGTGCCGCTGACTACCGTGGCCAGTTCCTGGCGCACGACTTTGGCGGTGAGGACCTTGGTGTAGCCGGCCTGCTGTCTCCAAATGAAGACTGAAACGAGTACAACTACGGCTACGGCGGCGAGAATAATCAAAAGTATCTTTTTCATGCGAGGTAGTACTCCGGGAATCCCCAATTTCAGTGTACGCAATCGAAGCCTGTATGGTTCCCAGCGGAGGCTAAATGGCCCGCCGGAGCCAAATGAATCCAACTTCTGGGCGGGCGGCCTGGGCGCAGGACCGGGAAGCGTCGCAAGAGCTTCAAAATAAACCGGTAGAGCTTTGGCGCCTGTTTTCTGTTCTGGCCGGGGGCGCGACCCGGCGGGCCTCAAAAGCAATCCCGTAAACAGTTTAGCAGTTCCAGGGAGCCGATTTCCTGCTTACCCCAGGTAAGTTTCCACGTCCAACTGAGAGCCGACTCCGTACAGAATCTTGCCCAGCCCTATCAGGACCAGTAGAATAAGGAATCGCAGGAGTTTTCAAGGTAAATGATGCTCAACCGTTCTCATCTTCTCTTTGTCGCACTGGGTTGCGGCCTGATTTTTATTCCCACCGCCGGAGTTGCTGCCCAGCAGCAGGACAACCCGTCAGCCCAGGCGCAACCGTCCAAAGGCCAGAATCAGGAAGTTGACCCTCTCAAGCGTGAGCGCTCTGACAAGTCGAAGCTTGCCGCTCAGAAGGCGGTTCGCCAGGAACTGAAGGGGGCCTACAAGTCGTGGCTGGAGCAGGATGTGACCTACATCATCTCCGACGAGGAGCGCAAGGCGTTCCGGACGCTGAGCAACGACGAGGAGCGCGACGCCTTCATCGAGAACTTCTGGTTGCGGCGCAATCCCAACCAGGATTCGCCGGAAAACGAATTCCGCGAAGAGCACTATCGTCGCATCGCTTACGCCAACGAGCACTTTGCGGCCGGCAAGCCCGGCTGGAAGACCGACCGCGGCCGCATCTACATCTCCTGGGGTCCGGCCGACTCTATTGAGTCACACCCCTCCGGGGGCAGCTACCAGCGGCCCATGGAAGAAGGCGGCGGCTCGACCTCCACCTTCCCCTTCGAACAATGGCACTACCGGTATCTTGAAGGCATCGGCGAGAATATCGACCTGGAGTTTGTGGATACCTGCATGTGCGGCGACTACCACTTCACCATCGACCGCAGCGAGAAGGATGCGCTGTTGCACGTACCCGGCGCCGGCGGGACGATGTATGAGGATATGGGCAAGGGCACGAAGGCCGACCGCTTCAAGAACGGCATCGAAAGCCTGGGCACAGGCCCGGAGGGGCAAGGGCAGCAGTCCAAGCAGTTTGACCGCATTGAGCTGGCCGCCAAGATCTTTGCTCCGCCCCCGGTCAAGTTCACGGACCTGGATGCCTTCATCTCCGAGCACAAACTGCTTACCGGTCCTGTCTTCCCGTTTGACGTGCGCACCGACTTCGTCAAGGTGACGGAAAGCACAGTACTGGTTCCGATCACACTGCAAATGAGGAACCGCGACATCACCTTTTTGACCAAGGAAGGCGTGGCCAAAGGCGTGGTGAACATTCTGGGCAAGGTGACCACCCTCACACACAAGACAGTGCAGACTTTCGAGGATACGGTCGAGGTTACGCAGCCGGCCGAGTTGCTTGAAAAAAGCCTTGACCACCAGTCGGTTTACTGGAAGGCGCTGCCGCTGCTGCCCGGGCTCTACCGCCTGGATATCGCTGTCAAGGACGTGAACAATCCCGACCACATGGGTTACTACGGCCGCAGTCTCGAGGTGCCAACCTATCGCGACGAAAAACTGGGCACCTCCTCACTCATACTGGCTGACCAGATGAGCACGGTCGATTCCCACTCGATTGGGAGCGGCAACTTCGTCATCGGCAATACCTATATCCGGCCTCGCGTGAGCAGCTCCACGCCGTCTAACCCGAATCCCCCGGTCAAATTCCACCGCAACCAGCCGCTCAACTTCTGGATGCAGGTTTATAATCTGACAATCGACGAGGCTACCAAGAGCAGCCAGGCGACGGTGACCTACCAAATCGTCAAGACCGGAGCCGCTACGGCGAGCACCCCCGCCACCGACACGGTGATTTTGGAAAAACAACTGGATTCAAAGGAATTGGGCGTGCATAGCGACCAGATGACAGTGGAAAAAACATTGCCCATCGCCGGGCTCGAACCAGGGAAGTACAAGGTGACGATCAAGGTCAATGACGGAATCTCGAAACAAGAGATTGCGCAATCGGCGCCTTTTGTTGTGGAATAGTATTTATCCCCCGCAAAATGGCTACCGGACACAAGATCCGGAAGTCCGGGTAGGCTTGAATCGCAGAAAATTGCCAGCGGCGCTGCCAGGTCACCCAAATTTGTGATGACGCGCAGGGTCTATCTCGTTGTTTTGGCGGTGCTGGTTGCCTTGGGCAGCGGCCCGGTCAGCGGAGCTGCACCTGTCTCAATATCTGGCGTGGTGCGTGATTCTGCCGGGGTTCCTCAGATTGGCGCCGAGGTACAGTTGCTGGGTTCCGGTCTGACGGTCATCTCCAGCGTCTATACCGACTCGAATGGCCGCTATGCCATCACCTCGGTTCTGCCGGGCCGTTATGCGGTCAAGGCCATGGGCGCCTGGTTTCTTCCTTCTCTGCGGGAAAACGTCCGCGTCCGCAGCAATACAGTGGTAAATCTGACGCTGAACAGCCTGTACGAGGTTATGCAATGGCTTCCGGCTGAACCGCGGGACGGCAACTCCCAGAAGGACGATTGGGCCTGGACGTTGCGCTCGGCAGCCAACCGCCCGCTGCTGCGCTGGCTGGAGGACGGCCCTCTGGTGGTGGTGGCCGACGAGGCCGGCACGCATCCCCGGCTGAAAGCTCGCCTAGTGGCCACCGGCCAGGAAGGCACCTTCAACGAGAGCGGGGAACGTATCTCAGCCGCGATAGAAGAGACGCCCTCCGACAGCCGCGAGCTGCTGGCTCGCGTTGATTTCGCACCGGACACCGCTGGCGGCATGGAATCCATGCTTGGATTCCGCCAGGACCTGGGCTTTGCCGGTTCCGTGCAGTCGGTGGCGGCCGTGGCCATTCACCCGGAGGTGTCCGCAGGCGGGGCTGAAGGGCTGGATGAGGCTGCCGTCCGCAGCTGGGAGACGATCCATCTGGGCGATGAGTTTGAGGGTGAGGCAGGCTCCAGCCAGGTGTTGGCCCGGTTCTCTTCGACCTCTCCGCAGACCGTGGCGGCTATTCTGCCCTTTGCCACCGTAGGATGGCGAGACGGCAATTCCGCCGTTCGCTACCGCATGACGACATTGCTGCCTGGAGCGCCGTATGCAGGAGATACGGAAGCCCGCTCGTGGCTTCCCGGCCTCTCAGCCCGCGACGGCAGCCTTGCCATCGAACACGGGCTGCACCAGGAACTGGGCTGGGAGCGGCGAACCGACCAGTCCGGGGTCGCCGTTGCGGTCTTTGGCGACCGAATCGACAATCCGATTCTTGAGGCCATGAGCCACTTTGCGGCGGGCAATTCCACCTCCGCGGCGGTGCTTCTGGACCCCATCAGCGGCCTGCTTCACGTTGCGGGTCCCGGGTTTTCCACCGCCGGAATCGTGGCAGCTTTTGAGCGGCGCCTGACGGGCGGAAATCATCTTCTGCTCAGCTATGCCAACGGCAACGCGCTGGTACTGAATGCCGCGTCTACCTTGCCGCAATCGGCATCTCTGGCCCAGGTGCTGGCCAGCGCCCAACCCCGCCGCACCCAGACGTACGCGCTTTCGTTCTCCGGCACCCTGGAAGGCACCAAAACGCGTTGGCGGGCCAGCTACCGCTGGCAGCCGGAAGATACCGTCACCCAGGTAGCCCCCTTTGCCTTGGACGCCACCGCGCCCTGGCTGAGCCTGCACCTTCGCCAACCCATTCATCTTTGCCGCACTGGATGCGGCGACATCAACGCGCTGCTTGGTGTGGGCAACCTGTTGGCCCAGGGATACCGGCCTTATCTATTGAGCGACGACTCCATATTAATCTTCGCTCAGGATCAGCGCAGCATCCACGCCGGCCTGGCCTTCAATTTCTAGAACGCGCGCCGGACTGCATCTCTTCCACATTTTGAGCAAGCCCTGCTGCTGTGCTATATTCTTCAAGTGACAGCATAATTTATTATCTGTACGAGCCGTGTGCAAGCCATTGCGCCGCACGGTTTTCTGGTGATCTGGACGCGTAGCTCAACTGGCAGAGCATTCGGCTCTTAACCGACAGGTTGTAGGTTCGATTCCTACCGCGTCCACCAATAAATCAATAACTTAAAGACTCCACTAAAATGAACTTCACCGCATTTCACCGCAGTTGGAACTGAAACTCTGTTTTCGGTATTCGCTAATGATCTTGAATTCAAGTGCACTTTCGAGTCACGTAAAGTCACATTTGGCAGACGGCAAACGGCCACAGTTCACGAGTCTTCTGGGGCCTGAGCCAGATGTTGATTTCTGACTCGACAGATGCAATGGTGTGCTTGCTGAGTGACTCGGCGATTTTGCGACAAGCAGAACTTCACCTGGGTACATGTGTGTTTATCAGTAGTGATTCCTCGTAGTGTTTATAAAGTAGTAATTTCCGAATTGGCGACCAACCGCTCTGAACGCGGCTCTTCGGCGCATTAGCCAGCGTCGTTGCAAAAGGGTACGACAAAGGCGTCGCACCAAGCCAACAATATCACGGGCTGGATCGGTAAGATCCCTAGCGCTGGCTGGGCTGTTGATGCATGAGCGGGAGGGTGCGAACTCGCGTGTCAAGCGGCTAACTACCACCGACGCGGGAAGAGCGCTGGTGTCAAGTGTGAAGGCGGCGCTACAACCACTAACTCTAGAGCGACTGCGGCTGTTCATCTGCCCAGAGCATAGTGGACTCACAGGAAAGCACAATGTCGGAGACCAAGGAGATGTATCAGTTGGTTTCCCACAGCTGCCTGCTGGAAGTATAAAAACCTTCCATTGGATCGTTGAGTGAACCGTATGGAGCGCAATACAGGGTTGCACTCCTGATTGCTTCAATTTCGCGATTGAAGTCTTGGCTTTGAAGCGATCGGTATCGATAAAGCGTCGCCGGGCGGATGTACGATTCGACTGTTGCCACGGTCATTCTCCAAGAGTTTGGCCCGCTGCGGTCTCCTGCCGACACGGGGTAGAAATACTGATTGGGTCACGGAGCAGCCGAGAAATCTTCACGGGCCGCCAGCTTTCAGCTGCAAAGTGAGTTCCGCAAATGTCGAAACACCAATTTTCATCGCTTTCTCCAGCTTAAGCTGCTGCGCAAACAGGTAAGCTGGTCACCGACTGCGGCGACGAGTCGCCCGGGTTTTCCAAACCCGCCGCGGATGGGGAATCCAAAGTGGCGGAAACACAAAGGCCCTTTGGCTTGTGCCAAAGGGCCTTCAGTCAACAACAAACCATCCTACGCCGCCGCAGTCCGCGCAGGTTTAGATCCCCACAGGCCGTAGTAGGCGATGAAGAGGTAGCAGAGGATGGGAAGGACGAAGGCGTGCTGAATGCCCACCTTGTCAGCCAGCGCGCCCAGTAGCGGAGGAATCACCGCGCCGCCGACGACTGCGGTCATGATGAGCCCCGAGCCCTTGCTGGTCATCGGTCCCAGGCCGGCGATGCCCAGTGTGAAGATGTTGGGGAACATGATGGAGTTGAAGAATCCGCACAGTACCAGGCTCCAGATGGCGACCTGTCCGCTGGTAGCCATGGATAGGAGCACCATTGCGGCGGCGGCAAAGCCGAAGATACCCAGTAGCTTTCCGGACTTCACTTTGGTCAGAATCCAGGAGCCGAGCAGGCGGCCCACCAGCGCGCCGAACCAGTAGAGGGAGACAAGAATAGCGGCGATCTCCACGTTGGTCCAGGGGCCGAGCCAACGGGTAACGAATGCGCCGAACCAACCAAGCGATACAAAGAAAGAGGCTACCTTCGCGCTGTTCACTCCCTGGGTCAAAAAGTAGTTGACTCCGATCGATGCCAGGCCCACTTCCACACCCACGTAGAAGAAGATGCCCAGGGCGCCGAGCACCGTGTGCTTGTAGCTCCAGATGCTGCGGCCCAACACCCCGTCACCCTCTTTGCCGGGGCGGAAGGACTCGGTCCGGGTAACCGCGGGCAAGCGCGAAAACGCCACGGCAAGGCCCAGGAGAAGCAGCCCGGCGGCAATGAGGATATAGGGCAGCCGCACCGTGTCGGCAACGCTGGCCTTAGTAGCCAGCTTAGCGGGGTCCGTGAGGATATAGGCGCCGGCAATCAACGGGGCGATAGTGCCGCCGATGGAGTTGAAGGCCTGCGCCAGGGTCAGGCGGACCGGGGCGCTATGCTCGGGTCCGAGGATGGAAACATAGGGGTTGGCCGAGGTCTGCAGAGCGGTAACGCCTGCCCCTACCACGAAGACCGCGGTCAGGAAAAGCGGGAAGCTGACTAGTTTGGCTGCGGGAACGAACATCAGGCAGCCCACCACCTGGATAAAGAGCGAAACCACCATCGTCCGCTTGTAGCCGATGGTCTCAATCAGTTTGGAAGTTGGGGACGAAAAGACCAGATAGGCCAGAAAGAACGCCGACTCGGCCAGCATGGCCCATGCGTAGGGAAGATCGAAGATCGACCGCAAGTGAGGCACCAGCGCCATGTTCAGGTTGGTGATGAACCCGAAGATGAAAAACAGCGCGGTGACTGTGATAAATGGGACAAGGTACCCAGGCGACGTCAGAGCCGCCGTTTGCTTGGATGGAGCTGCCATAAGAGGTCGTTCTCCGCTTTCTCAAAAATTCGCCAGGTTCGGGTTATCCGCACATTCCGAGCACAAGGAATACGCGGAACAGCCGGCTGGCTTTTGGCCGACGAATTCACCCAGGGTTTCCATTTTGCCATCTCGGCTGCCAACCAATATACATCCAGTTGCCCCCGCTGGCGATCTTTCTTGCAATTGTTCCAAGGCCAAAGCCCCGTGTTTGCCGGGTAGGGCCATTACCAAGAGCAAAAAGCCACGATTTGACGTATTCTGAGGCGAATTCACAGATAAACAGCTTGCGGAAAAACTCGGAATTACAGACAAAATTGGCGAAAGACGTCCTTCCAAGGCTAAAGCCCGCATTGATTTGATTGGCATTATGCGGGGGTTGAAAACCCCGCCTCATTCCGTTTTGAGCTTTTCCGCAAGCTGTAACGGCGTTCACTTGGCGAAAAATCGCCTTCCCACTCGTGAAGAAGTCCAGGAGGGCGTTATGGACGAGAACACAATTTCTGGGTTGCGGCTGAGCAACAGGAAAACCGGGAGCAGACCTACTCCCCGGCAATCGGTATCTCTTCGTTCCCTGGACCCGTATGGAATAATCTGCCAGTGAGCCTTGCCGCCGTTTCCACGCACAACTACTTTTTGCTGACTTGCGCCGCCGGAACTGTCCTGCTGATTCTGTTGCTGATCGCCCGTGCGCGACTGTATCCGGCGCTTGCCCTGTGCGTGGCGGCGCTGACGCTGGGTGTGGCCTCGGGAATACCGCTGGCGCAGGTTCCGCTTTCCTTCAGCTTCGGCGTCGGCAACCTGCTGGGGCACATCGCCATCGTGCTGGAGTTGAAGGAAACTCTCTCCACCTGGACGGTGCTGGAGACGGTGCTATCGGTGGCCGGGCTGGGAATGGCACTCGTGCTGGCGGTGGAGCTGCGATAGGTGCGAATAGCGGCGCTCCTGAGCACTTCTCAAATGCGTTGCACGGGTACCTCCGAGTAAGAGCAGTTAGACGCGCCAGACCCGGAGCCAGGAATTATTCCTCCGCGGCACCGGCCTGCTGCTTCCAACGTTGAGAGTTCACGCCGAAGATGAGCAGCCACAGGATCAGCGAGCCTTCGCCGAGCGCGCCGGCCGGCATCACGACGCGGGAAAAGAGACTGGCCGCGAGTGGCGGCGATAGAAAGACCTGATAGGTCAAACCGGCGATGATTAAAAACGCACCGATTATTCTCGGCATGAATCTCGACCGGAGAATCAGAGAGCCGAGCAGGATGCAGTAGCATCCGAAGAGCACCATCGAGATGGCGACAACAACAACATTCAAATTGAGAGACAGAAGCGCCATCGCCTGCAACTGCTGCGCCGTAAAGACGCTCAAGTACGGCGCGCCTCCCAGGATAGTCAGCGGGGCGATGGTAAAGAGGCTGCCAAAGGCTCCGATGACGCATCCGGCCATGCTGAAAAATGCAGCGAGTAAGGAGATGCTCCGATTCACCGGTTTTAACAACTTATAGAGAAGCAGCGTCACCGCGATATAAAGCACGGTGGAGATCAGATTGGACGCGAAAGAAAGCTGCAACAATCTTCCTTTCGCCAGAATATTGTGCGCGGTGGCCGTGGCGTCGCCGATGAAAAGAATCTTGCCGTGAATGTTGCCATCGGCATAGGAGTATGCCATTCCGCTGATCAGGTAGAGGATTCCGGCTAGCCGCGCCTTCAAAGCCGGTGACGATTTTGACAGCCATTCCCGTATCGTGCTCATCTATTCTCCTCATGCCGCACTTGAGTTGAAGTGCAATGCGCTATCCCTGCTCCTTCGGTTCACCGACAGGCGCTTCGTTGCCGCAGCATCGTGAGCGCAGATCCTGGCGGAGCTTCTCGCGCTCCTCGGTCGTCATCTGCTTCCCGCTCTCGCCCGTTGGGCGTTGCGGTTTGCAGTGATGAGAGCCAGGTGCGCCACAGCCTCCGAAGAGAATCCGGCAGAGAACCAGCAGTCCGATAGCCTGCCAGAAGGTAATCAGCCGCCATCCGAAAATCGCCGGCAGCAGCCAATTCCACAGGCGCATGACCACCTCACCTCCAATCCAGACGAAGAGTACGAGCGCTAGCGGAGCCACAAAATAGATCCACTTGTTTCTCTTGACCCAGTTGTTTTCCATCTTGCCTTCCTCATTCCTTGATGAAATCGTCGTGAATATTCTGTAATCGCCGCCGCAGGTGAAGCACCGCGTAACGCTTGCGCGCGAGCAGTGTATTGACGCTTATGCCGCTTTCTGCCGACAACTCCTTGAAGCTGCGCCCCTCCAGTTCGTGAGCGACGAAGACATCGCGCTGCTCGCCGGGTAGTTCGCCGAGCGCGGCTTCCATCTCATCCAGAAGCAGGTTGCGCAGGAGGAGCTCATCAGGCCCGGCATCCGGCGATGGCAACAGATCTTCGATCCGCCGCAGCTCTCCATCCTCGTCCCCGTCCGCTGCGCTGGTGAAGTTCTCCGGCCTCTTCTTGCGGAAGAGATCGGTGATGCGATTGCGCGCGACGCTAAAAAGCCAGCCGGTCACGTAGTCAATCGGCATCAACAGGCGATTGGCTTGCACCAGTTCGTAGAAGATCTCCTGGAGAATATCTTCGACGTCGGCTTCGTTGGGCACCCGCTTGCGGATAAAATTGCACAGCCGGGATCGCTCTTCCGCGATGACTTCGGAGATTTGACGGTTCTGCTCGATCAACGAGGCTATCTTCAACATCTCCTCCATCCATTTCTATAGACGAGCGACGGCGACAGATATTGTAGAGATTTTGAATCAGCGAAACCAGCGGGCGTAAAAGCGGAGGCGGCACGCGCCGGATCGCTCCTTCTCTCGCATATGAATAACCCCGCGGCTAATAAATCAGCTTGAGCGAGAACTGAATCTGCCGCGAGTTGCCAGCCGTCTTCGCAATCTCGCCGAATCCCGAGCCGTTGAGGATGTTGGCAGGCAGCCCCATGTTCACGATGTTGAACAGGTTAAAAAACTCTGAGCGGAACTGCAGGTCCACAAGCTCGGCTCCGCTCTTGCGGCGGCCAAAGGGCGTGTCCTTGATGAGCGCGAAATCATAGTCGTAGAAGGCGGGACCGCGGAAGCTGTTGCGGCCCAGCGTGCCAAAGAAGCCCTGGTTGGGTCCGCTGCCGCCGGCGACGTGGATGGGAATGGAGAAGAAATCGGCGGCGTTGCTGGCGCCCTCGCCGAAATAATCCTGGCGGTCTTGCCGCGCGGTAGTCAGATGCGGTTTTGCAATCTGGTCAGGCCGATCCACTCCTGCATCGCCCGCGCCCGTCTGCTGAATGCCGCTGAAGACCGTAAACGGCGCGCCAGAGCTAATGCTCGAAATGCTCAGCAACTCCCATCCGTAGGTCACCTTGCGGTTCACGGGCCGAAGAAACTGCGCGCTCTCCAGATGCAGATCCTGCGCGAGACTGAGGCCAAAGCTGTGGGTAACGTCGAAGGCGGACGGTCCCTTTTCCGGGTGCGTGTCGTAGGGATTCTGCGAGAAACCCGAAGCCACCGCGCCGGTGGAGCCGGTACCGCCGATTACTTCGCTTGTCGTATCGATCGACTTGCTCCATGTGTAGCTGGCCCGAATGCCCGGGCCGCCATGACCAACCGAGCCGGCAAGAGAGGTCTGCAGTGCGTGGTACGTGGAGTGCGAGTCGTTGGTGATCACGTTCTCCACGCCAAAGCCGCCAATGACGTTGCCCGCGCTGTCAAATTGCGTGTGCGGCGCAAAGGCCGGGCTCGCTCCCGCAAACGCGTTGGGGAAGCTGTAGCGGGGCAGCTTTTCCGCGGCGGTGCCCACATAGGCTGCGCCGGCGGTGAGGTTGCCGAGTTTGCGCTCCAGGCCCAGCGTCCAGGTGAAGAGCGTGCCATTGCCGAAGGACGGATTGATGCCGCTGAGGTTGAGCGCGCTCACCACACCGTCCAGCGTCAGCGCGGCCATGTCCTTCTCGAAACGGTTCACGTCCATGATGGTGTTGGCGGGAACGTCCTTCGTATTTCCCGAGGCAAAGATGTTCACACCCTGCGGCGTGTAGGTATTGGGCAATTGCGAAGGCGTCAACTGGAAGCCGTAATGAATGGGGAAGACCCCAGCGGAAACCAGTCGCGGATAGATGACAAACGGCGTAGAGCCGGTAAGAAAGTTGTCCTGCCAGATATTGGGCTGAATAGTAGTCACCGCGCCGCCCGCGTGGGCTGAGAAGTTGCTCGTCACTTGCCACGACGCCTGTACCCGTGGCGCCCACGCCTTCCACTCTGTGCGATAGCCTGGCTGCGGATTGACCACGAACTGCTGCACGCCATCGATCATCTGGAACGTTGACGTGCGCTTGGCGCGCTCTGTAATCGGTGTGTAAAGTTCCCAGCGGATGCCGTAGCTCAGCGTGAACTTCGGCGTCGGCTTCCAGGTGTCCTGGAAGTATGCGTTGACGTTGTTGCGGCTGATGGCGGCGGGACCGATGTGCTGGCCGCCGGAGATGAAGCTCGGCGCCAGCGCAACCGTGTACACAAACGAACTGCCGGAAAGAAAACCGGAGAGCGTATCGGGCAGCGGATCGCCTGGCTGGATGTTGTGGGTTCCGCTCTGCGAGGGGATTGCCTCCGTCGCATACGCTGCTCCGCCGCCAAAGTCGTATTCGCCGTTGGGGCTGATGCCGAAGTACGTGGTGTCGCGATTGCCGCGGAACTCTGCGCCGAACCTGAAGGCGTGCCTCGTGGTCACGTATGCCACGTTTTCGCGGCCCTGGAAGAGATTGCCGTAGGCCTGCATCACGGAGCCGCCGGCCGAATTGAAGGCCTCATAAAGGCCGTCGTTGAATTTGACAGCGGGGTCGGTGGAGTCGGCCGTCGGAAAACCAGGCGTCGAGCGCGTGATGCTGATCGACGACTCGAATGTCAGCCGCGGCGTGGCCGTGCACATCCATGTGCCCACTATGTTGCGCTGGCGGTCGATGTATTGGACACCGAAGGAGGGATCGACGGCCGTCTGATCGGGATTGGTGGTGGGTCCGGTGAGGTTGTCGAAGTTGAAGCGCGCAAAAAACCGATCCTTCGCTGAGATTCTGTGATCCAGCCGGATCTCGAACTGATCTGCATCCGTGGCCACCTTTGACGCAGTGGCGTAGGTGCGCGCTCCGTAGGGGCCAGTGAGATCGTTGGGCTTCGGATAGCGCGCCAGAATCGCTGCAATGGCCGGATCGACAGGAACATTCAGCGTGTCGGAGCTGCCGTCAGCATAGTTCACCGGGTCAATGCCGGTGCGCTCGGCCGGCGTGGGCACGGGCATGACCTGCGTGGTGCCCAGCACCTGCCGGAAGCCCTGGTACTCAAAGAAGTAAAAGGTTCCCTTGCGGCCGTCGTAGACGTGGGGCAGGTAGACCGGGCCGCCGTTGGTGAAGCCGAATTCGTTGCGCCGGAAGGGCGGAATGCGGCCGGGATAGGCGGGCGTGGGGTGATCAAAGTAATTGCGCGCATCAAAGGCGGAGTTGCGGACGAACTCGAAGACAGAACCATGAAAGCCGCTGGCTCCGGAGCGGGTGCGAATGTTGGTAAAGCCAGCCGCGCCACGGCCTATCTCGGCAGGCATCCAGCCGGAGCTGGAGTCGATACCTTCCACCGCGTCCACGTTGAAGTTGGAGAAGGTTGAGCCGCCCATCTCGGGATCGCTGATGTCGGCGCCGTCCATGGCGAATGTGGCTTCCACACCGCGCTGGCCGTTGATGGCGAACTGTGCGGTAAAGTTGGTGGCGCCGTTGACATCGGTCATGGTGCCGGCGGCAAGCAGAAGCAGGGTGCTGAAGTCGCGCTTGTTGAGCGGCAGTTCACTGACCGCCTGGCTGGACAGCTCCACGCCTCCGGTTGCGGTCTGGCCCTTGAGGGCGCCCACGGTCAGTTCGCCGCGGATGGAGAGGGTGAGCGCGACCGGAGGAGCCGCCGCGTCCAGGTCAATGGACTGGGCATAGTTGAAGTTGCGGCCATTCGATTCAACTGAGAGCCGGTATTGCCCGGGGGGCAGAGCGGATAGCCGGAACTGGCCATCGGCCCCGGTGACCGCTTCGGCCTTGGCGGTGGTGGAAGCAAGCCGTACCTTGGCGGCGGGAATGGGCGCGCCGGCGGGGTTGCGCAGAACTCCTTGCCAGACTGGTTGAACCGCCGTCTGCGCCCATGCACCTACCGTTGAGATAAGCAGTACCGAAAGCAACAGACCCCAGAAACGCACTACAATGCATTTCGCCTTTGAACCGCTTAGCCCGCGTCTGTTGCCCATGATAACTATCACGTAATTTCTCCTGCAATTCCGAGATCTGGGATTCCCGTCAACAACCCGCGGGACACCCTCAGCGCCAATCAAGAGGGGAACACCGAACGCTTACGAATTGCTAGAGCCGGCTCTCATTTCTGCCTTCAACTTGGGGTAATTGAAAAGAACACCGAACGATCACGCCTTCCGGCTCTTCGAGGGGAGTATCACTCAATGTGGATGAACCTTAATATTCGTTGCATTGTAACCACTACCCGGCCTTGCACAGCGCGAAAATTCTGCATGGTTTCTGATATGCCTTACGGTGTCATCCTGACCGGGCCGGTGGATTCCCGGACGATAAGCTTTGGTTCCACGACAATCTCCTCGCGCGGAATGAGGGTGCCATGGATGAGGTTGAGCAGGCTCTGGGTCGCAATTCTGCCAATCTCGACCAGTGGCTGGCGAATCGTTGTAAGGCGCGGCAGGGTGTATTCAGCCGCCATGATGTCGTCAAAGCCAATTACCGAAACATCGGCCGGCACACGCAGGTTCACGTCTTGAAGCGCGCGGATGGAACCGATCGCGTAGATGTCGTTGAATGCGACCAGCGCAGTAAAAGGCAGCTTGGTGGCCAGCAGTTGCTGAATGACCGGATAACCCAGCTCCGGGGAGCTCTTGTCGCGGTCGAGACTGACGACCAATTCCGGCTTGATCTCCAGACCCAGTCGCTCTGCAACTGCTACGATCCCATTCCAGCGTGCATCCGAGTCGGTGCTTAGCGGCTGCCCACGCATGAACGCTATCTGGCGGTGCCCAAGAGCGTACAAGTGATTCAGGGTTAGTTCTGCGGCGCGGGCGTGGTCGAGCACGACGTTGGTTACGCCCTCGATCTGGCGATGGCCCGCAATGGCGACTACGGGAACGGTAATGGAATGCTCAAGCGCAGTATCGATGGCAATGATGCCTTGCGCACCGCGGCTAATCAGCATGCGCGTGTAATCCTCCACCAGGTTCTTGCGATGCCAGTGGTGCGCCGTAAAGTAGAAATATCCCGCACTGATCAATTGATCGCCGATGCCGCTCATCACCTCCGTGTGATAACCACCGCCCAGTTCGGGCACGAGGATGCCGATCGTCAGAGAGCGCCGGTTGCGCAAGGAACGCGCCAACTGGCTGGGCTGGTAATTCATCTCCTTAGCTGCAGCCTTGATGCGCTCGCGTGTGGCTTGCGGAATCGAGCGACCCGGCACATCGTTGAGAACCACCGATACCGTCGCCGGATTCAGCTTCAGATAAGCCGCCAGTTGCTTCAGGTTTGCCGGGTGCCGGGCCGCAGGTTTTGCGGTCGGCTTACGCTGTTCAGAGTTTACAGAATCTTTCATTGAGGCATTTCACACTTTCAGTTGAATTACGTTTTTGGAATCCATCCTACCGGGCTCGCGCTGTGGCATCCGGCAGGTTCTCTCTGCAAGACATACGATCCAGCGCGTCTTTCCCTCTGCATGCCCCCTGTGCAACAACGGCCGGCCGCAGCGCCAGCCTATCAAGCGAAACAGCTGACATGGCGGACCGGAATCATCCAATATATCACTTCTTACCACACCAGAGTTACCACCGAGTCCCCAGGCATCCGGACCTGTAGCGTGGTCGAATCGAGGCCACAGTCCACCGTGCGCGCCTCGCCCCGGTTGGTGATAATCAGCACGCGGCTGCCATCCGGATTTTCCAGCGCCACATGCTCCACGCCGGCGAGCTGCCCATGCGACGCAAGTACGCGCGCGTTGCGCCGGATTGCCTTCGAGTAGTGGGCAAACGCCCAGTACTGACCGCTACGCGTGATACGCTGTGTGCGCGAGTCGATGGTCACCACGCCACCGCACGAGAAGGGGCCTACATTGGGTTTGCCCTCTTCATCCAACGCCAGATTCCATCCCACCAGGCAGCGGCCCCAGTTCCGCAGTACGCTGGAAAACGTTTGCGACCAGGTGCTCCAGTCGGTGGTGTAGTCCGGGCTGTTGTATTTGGGACCGCCCTCAGTCCAATAAGCGCTCTTTCCGGGGAATGCCTGGTGCACGCGCGTCATGGCATCTACGTTACCCACGTAACCGTGCCAGGCAACCCCATCCACATCTTTGTTCACCCCAGGGTCGCTCAGTTCGTCCAGCGCACGGCCCCACAGGTTGTAGTTGTGGTCGAGGATCCAGATCTTTGTGTCGAGAGAAGCATCTTTCAGGGCCGGTTCCAGGAAGGTCTTTATGAAAGCCATCTCGTACTCCTGACCCCACAAACACGCTGGCATTTTTCCATCCTGGTCGGTATCGGTCTCATTCTGGATGGTAACGGCATCGATCTTGATGCTCTCGGCGGCATATGCCTGCAGGAAGCGGACAAAATACTGCGCATACGCGGCGAAATATGCGCTGCGCATCGAGCCACCCAGCATGGATCCTCCGGCCTTCATCCATCCGGGCGGGCTCCACGGCGAGGCGAAGAGAAACAGCTCCGGATTCAGCTCACGCGCCGCGCGCAGCGAGGGTAGAATGTACGCGCGATCGTGCTCAACGCTGAAGTGCTTGAGCTCCGGGTCCGGCTCCGGGGTATCGTCGTAGCTGTACACGTTTCTGGAATAGTCGCTGGACCCGATACAGGTACGGGCCACGGAAAGGCGCAGGCCATCCTGCCCAAAAAACTCGCCGATCAGTTCCTGGCGTCCCTGCTCAGGCAACTGACTGAACAGATAACAGGCGGCGTCTGTAAAGGCCGCGCCAAACCCTAGAACCGTCTGGCGCCGGCTGGCCGGATCAATCCGAATGTCCAGGCTGGCGCTTGCAGCGGCTTTTTGCCACCGAGGCGGTTCGACCCCTGCGAACCGCTGCTTGCCAGAGGTCACCCAGGCACGGACCGGCCGCAGGGTTTCGATTGGCCAGCTCCACAGCAGGGGCTCCCGGGAGAGCGCTGCAGCGGCGGCTGCCCGAGCGAAATTCTGCAGGAAATCGCGTCGAGTCTTTAAGGTCATGATGAAGCCTTACATGAGGCAATTGAATCGCATATTATTCTATGCCACCTCATACCGTTTAGACAATCGATTATCTGAAATTATTTTCGGGCCCGAGCGGCGCTTTCCCGGCGTGCAAAAGTGTCTAGGGACCGGATTAGCCCTTTCGATACGGCTTTTCCTAAAAATGATAAATTTCTTTGGGAAAGCGATTGTCTTAGCCAGTGCCGTATGTGGCGGCACAGAACCGGTTGTGATAACCAAGCAAGAATCCCCCACTGGTTGCCTGAACGCTCCGTCCTGGATCGCGGGATGTAGGCTGCACGTCCACAAGGCCGCCACTGGCAAGAGCGTCATCGAAACACAGGGGCCGGCATCCTCGCCAGATCTCGGTTTCGTCGATCGACCGGCCCGGCGCCAGCCCACAACCGCCGGTCAGCCGGGGCGCGGCGGCCATGGAAACTACCAAAATATAATGTTGATGACAAGGCATACTCCGACAATTCCGATGGCCAGCAATATCGTCGGCAAAGAGAACCGGAGCGGCAAACGAACAGGCTCCTCGCCCAGAGTTGGCCTCGGTGCTGTCTGGCCGCGAATGCGACCAATCGCCAGAGTACCGGCCGCAGCAATGCTGAAGCCCAGAATCGCAGCATAGAAGTTAGCGCTCATCTGGCTCCCATAATGGATCAGTCCCGCACGCACCATCACCTGGTGCAAAATCGTGCTCGTCAACCCCAGGGTTAAGCCTCCCAGGCCGCCATTTACCACTCTGCGCGGAACCAGAGCAGCCAGTGCCACCAGCGCAAACAACGGCGCATTGAATATGGAAAGAACCATCTGGATGTAGTCCATCAGGCTTTGGTAGCTGAGAGCCACATAGGCCGCGCCAATCGACAGCAGGACGGCTGCCGCGTTGGTCATACGGCTTATCCACAGGTAGTGCGCTTCCCCTGCTCCCGGCCGAATCCACGGCCTGTAAATGGACTGCACCCACGCAGAGGTGAATCCAGAAACATTGTTGGCAAATGTGGATACCAGGCTCGCCGCCAGTCCCATGATTCCGATCACCACCCAGAATGGACTGTAGTAGTGAAGCATCATCGACGACATGGTTGCATTCCAGTTCCCCGTACCCCGCGTGTGCAGTACCAGCGGCGCAACCACTCCGGGAAGGACGATGAGAAATGCAAAGATCAGCTTGGCCGCCGCCATGGCCAGCGGCACATACGGCACATCCTTCTCGCACCGCACCGCAAGCGCCCGCTGCATCTGCACAAAGTCCGTGCTCCAGAACCCGAAACTCATCACCAGCCCCAACCCGACGACCAGACCGAAGCGGTCCATCGTTGCTTGCGGCTCAAAATACGGCAGCGTCTGCCAGGCATGAAACCGGCCAGTCGGAATGCTTGCAAGTAGAATGCGAATCCCGCCAAAATCGTGGACCACCAGGAAGACGAGCGGCACAACTGCCGCCATTACAACGGCAAAGTGAAGCAACTCGGCGTAAACTGTCGCGCGCAGGCCGCCAGCCCAGGTGTAAAACAGCACCACCGGCGCCGTCAGCAAGATGCCCTGGAGGAAGGTCCAACCCAGGAAGGTCACCAAAACCTGCGCAACGGCGCATAGGCAGACTCCGGCCAGCAGCAGCATCATGGCCGAAATGCACAGCGCAACCACCGACCGCGTCTGTTGCCCGTAATAGCGGGCAATGAAGTCGAGAACCGTGGAGTAGCGGCCCTGGGCGTAGGCCGGCAACAGCCAGAAGGCCAGCACTACCAATGCGGGAACCGCGCCGATCCAGAAAAAATGGCAGGCCAGCATCCCATACTGTGCGCCCAGCGCCATCATCGCGATCACATCCAGAGAGCCACAATTGGCCGCGATGCAGGCCGCAATGCCAACCCACAGTGGCAACGCGCCGGTGGCGTTCAAAAATTGGTTCGAATCCCGTTTCGTCCGCCCAGCCAGAAACCCCACCAGCAGCAATCCTGCAAGATAGGTAACTGCCAGGAATAAATGAAACCGATTCCAAACCATATTCATAACTCCTGTATCATGCGTTTACTTTATACGGAATCAGCAATGTCTTGCTCGCCTCAATCGCTTTGAAGACGTAGATTTTTCTTGTCGCAATCTGCGATTTTACGAGCAGACGCAGGCCCGTCGTAATGGCTCCCTGAACGATAGTATTGGTAACTGTACAATCCTCTTCTTCCGTAAATACTCCGAGGAGGTTATAAATGCAAATCTCCGGGTCCGCCGGAGAACGGTGTTCACAGAATCGGGTATAAGTATGGATTTGCACAGCCGACCGGCGATCAGTGAACGAAATGCAGAAAGATGGCAGAGATCATGGCCAGGTTGCAGGCGGCATGGGCCACCACGGCGCACCACAAGGAACCGGTACACAGGCGGCAGAGAGTGAAGGTCGCGCCGAGGCCTGCCAGCAGAAGCACCACGAGCGCGCCGGAGATCAGCCGGAGATGGAAGCCCGCGGCATTGTGCCACAGGCCGTGGACGTGCAGTAGATGTAGGAGGCCATAGGCGAAGCCGTTGACCAAAGTGGCGATCGCGGCATTCCAACGCAACGTGAAGGACTTCTGAATCAGCCCGCGAAAGAGGAACTCCTCGCCGATGGGCGTGAAGCTCATGGTCAACAGGGCAATGACGGCAAAAGCAGCCGCGGGAGACATGACGGCGAGCATCTGGTTGAGTTGGAAGCTGTCGCGAATGCTGACGCACCAGTTGTCGGGCGAGTTGCCGTAGAGGGCCATCCCGATCCAGAAAATGAGGAGGCCGCCCGCCACCCCGGCCAGGGAGCAGAGGACCAGGGCGACCGGCGTAATGCCCTTTCTGCACAGGCCGACGTCGCGTCGGCCCTGGCGCGTGAGGAAGAGAAACGGCAATGTCCACATGACCAGGATATGAAGCAGGAACAGGATTCTGGCTTGAGGGGGACCAAATGCAGAATAGAATCGGGCGGCGGCCAGGACGGCCAGCACCAGCAGAAAGAGCAGCCACGGTTGGATGGCGAGCCGGTTCCAGAATGGACGGAGGAAGCTGGAGGGGTCAGAAGCTTCAGGGCTCATGAGAATCGGTCCTTGTTGCGGAGGGATGATCTGCGAAACGATGATGCGTCCGCCAGACGCGGGAGTCTGTGCGCGGAGTCACGGTGCGGCATGCATCCACGTTGAAGGGCTGTAATTGGAATTGTGCGCGGATATTCATAAACCCAAGGAGCTGGATCGAGGTTGTGGCAGAATGATTTTCACCCGCGGACAAAGCACAGAGGAGGAGCCTAATGCAGATTGATCCTAGCGTTCTGGTGGTCATTGTTCTCGCTGCATGCTGAAAGGTCAGCCAGATGGAGTAGCTGGCGCAGTTGCCGAGTGGAATGTCAATCGATAACCGCACCGGCTCGCTTCTCAGCCGTGGTCGTAGAAGCGGAAGAAGAGCGACTGCTTGGAAACAGGCTCGACGCGCTTCACCAGCTCCGCTAATTGGCTGTCGCTCAGGGGCGTAAAGTCCCGCGCCAACTGCACGTTCTCTTCCAGTTGCGCGATGGTGTCGCAGCCAACGATCACCGTGCTCACCGGGCGGGAGAGCGCGTAGTACATGGCCTCGCGCATATTGATCGTGCCCGGCGTAGGCGCTAGAACCATGCCCTCCCACATATGCTTCTGATCCTCGATGGGCGGCGGCGTCCAGGTGGAGAGAATCCGGCCGCGGCCCGGAATCTTCATGCCGATGATGCCCATCTGCTTTTCGACCGCCAGAGGCAGCAACTGCTCGTTGAAGCTGAAGTGGTGCGGGTCGGCGGCGTTGATGGCCATCAGGATCGTGTCGAATGGGTGGCGCCGGATGCACTCCATCAAAGCGTCGGGCCGGTAGTGTCCGGTGATGCCGAGAAAGCGCACCACCTTCTGCTGTTGCATCTCCAGCAGCGCTTCCATCGCGCCGCCTTTGGCGAAGATCGCATCCACATTGGCCTGTGTTCCCACGTCGTGCAACTGCCACAGGTCCACATGGTCGGTTTGCAGCAGTTGGAGCGATTTTTCGATCATGCGCAGCGAGCCTTCGCGGCTCCGCTCGATGGTCTTGGTTGCGAGAAATGCCTCGTTGCGCCGGTGCGCCATCACCCGGCCCACGTACTGCTCGCTCCAGCGCTCGGGTCCTCCGTAGATCGACGAGGTGTCGATATAGTTTACGCCCAGGTCGAGCGCCCGCTCGATAATGGGCACGGCCACGTCGAAGTTGTTAGGCTTCTCCAGGGAGCCTTGCCCGCCCAGCGAGAAGATGCCCACCTTGTACCCGGTCTTGCCCAGGTTCCGCGTCGGCATGGCCGTGGGAGTTTTGGGGTTCGAGGGCAGGCCGGGGAGAGCCTTCGGTGTGTCTGCCAACGCCGATGGCGCCAGCAATGCGGCTGTTATCGCACCGCCTGCCTTCAGGAATTCACGGCGGCCCTGGTTCCGCGCCGCAACCGGTTGATTTTCGCTCATACGACCTCCTCGCAGGGAGTGAAGCCCTGTGAAGACTCATCATAAACGTGGGTTGAACCAGAGGAAAGTGCAAAAAACATCAAAACAGGCCGCAAATGAAAAACCGCATCTGGGCTGACGTGGCCCACATGCATGTTATTGATACCATTGATGATGTCGGTCACCGGCACAACCTCGACTCTGGCCTCATGCAGGTTGATGATGGCCTGCAGTTTCACATCGAAGAGGTTGCCCGCCTTAGGGTGCGAGTTGGCGGTGTTGCCGATGCCGTCAAACTGGAGAAAAAAAGATACTCCTGTATACATTTTAAGGGCCAAAGAGGTATCCTTTCTTGTCATGAAAATATTACTGAAACCCTCTACACAACCGTTTGTCTCCATGAGCATCGCGTGCCTTCTCTCGATGCTCCTGAGTTGCGGCCTGATCGCCATCGCTCAGGCTCCCGCGCCGGATTCACCAGCCATCGAAGCCAAAGCCCACGCGCTGCTAAGCAAACTTACGCTTGAGCAGAAAATTGAACTTCTGGGCGGCGTGGATGGAATGTTCACGCAATCCGTCTCGGCAATCAACCTGCCGCGCTTCAAGATGTCCGACGCTTCGCTGGGCGTGCGCACCTGGGGCCCGACCACCGCTTATGCCGGCGGCGTTGCGCTGGCCGCCAGTTGGGACCGGGAACTGGCGCGCAGGGTCGGCGAGGGCCTGGGCCGCGATGCCCGCGCCCGCGGCGTCCATTTTCTGCTCGGCCCCGGCGTCAATATCGCACGGTCACCGCTCGCCGGGCGCAATTTTGAGTACTTCAGCGAAGATCCCTTCCTCAACGCCGCCATAGTGATTCCTTACATCGAAGGCGTCCAGTCGCAGGGCGTCATCGCCACCGTCAAGCACTACGCCTTGAACAACCAGGAGTACAACCGGCACAACGTGAATGTGGAGGTGGACGAGCGGACCATGCGCGAGATCTACTTTCCTTCATTCGAGGCCGCCGTCACCCAGGCTCACGTGGACGCAGTGATGGACTCCTACAACCTGATCAACGGCATCCACGCCACCCAGAACGAGTTTCTGAACCTGAAGGTGCTCAAGGGCGATTGGGGTTTCCAGGGGATTCTGATGTCGGACTGGGACGCCACCTATGACGGCGTGGCGTCGGCCAACAACGGCCTGGACCTGGAGATGCCCTCTGCGCGCTTCATGACCGCCAAAGTCCTGCTGGCCGCGGTCAAAAACGGTTCAGTGAAGGAAACCACTATCGACGACAAGGTGCTGCGGCTGCTGAGAACCGAGCTGCGCTATGGCTTCCTGGACCGCCCACAGCTTGACCTTTCCTACTCGACTTATTCAGTGGCCGATCGCGCCGTTGCTTTGGACGGCGCACGCGAGAGCCTGACTTTACTCAAGAACGACGGTCACTTGCTGCCGCTGGACGCCAGCAAGATCAAAACCATCGCCGTCATCGGTCCCGACGCATGGCCGGCGGTACCCGGCGGTGGCGGCTCCTCCGACGCCACAGCCTTCGAGCCGGTCAGCATCCTCACCGGCATCGCCAACCTCGCCGGACCCGGCGTGCGCGTGCTCTACGTCCGCGGATTGCCTGATACCATCGAAGTCTTCCGCAAAACGAAATGGAGCGGCAGCGTCAAGGCCGCCATATACACCGGCAAGAATTTCACCGGCACGCCGGAAACCAGCACGATGAAGTCCATCGCCGACTGGAAAGCTGAAATGTGGGGAGCGGAAGACAAGTCTCCCCGCAGCATTCGCTACACAGCTGCGTTCAAGGCGGACAAAGCCGGCAAGTATGTGCTGCTGGCCGCCGGCACCGGCGAAGACGCGTACAAAGTTCTGGTGGATGGCAAAGAGGCGATTTCACACGTGCGCACCGAGGGCCAGGTTCCGCTTTCGACGACGATTGAACTGAGCGCCGGGCAGACCGTCAACGTCGTGGCCGAGTATCTGCCTCACTCCCCCGGCCTTCGCTTCGGCCTGGGATTCTCCTATGAGCCGGAGCTGATCTCCGCCGAAGCCCGGCAGTACGCCGCCCAGGCCGACGTTGCCGTGGTGGCTATCGGCTTCTCGCCCGCTACCGAGAGCGAGGGCTACGACCGCACCTTCGCGCTGCCCTGGGGGCAGGACGCGCTGATTGAGGCTGTTGCCGCGGCCAACCCGCACACCATCGTCACGCTGACCGCTGGCGGCGGCGCTGATACGCGCGGCTGGCTCAGCAAGGTTCCCGCGCTGCTGCATACGTACTATCCCGGCCAGGAGGGCGGCACGGCCGTCGCCGAGGTGCTCTTCGGCAAGCACAATCCCGAGGGCAAGCTGCCGGTCAGCTTCGACAGCAGTTGGGAGGAGAATCCCTCCTACGCCTACTACAACCCCATCAAGGGCGCCGACACCTCGCTGCACGTGATCGAAGAGGGCAAGCCGCCGGTGGATTACGTCATTCCTCACGTAAAGTACGGCGATCGCCTGCTGGTCGGCTACCGATACTGGACCACCTCAGGCAAGCACCCGCTCTTTCCCTTCGGCTTCGGGCTGAGCTACACCACCTTCAGCTTCTCGAAGCTCAAGGTTCCGGCGACGGCTGCCTCCGGCTCGACTGTTTCGGTCAGCTTCGACGTAACCAACACCGGCAGCGTCACCGGGGCTGAAGTAGCTCAACTCTACGTCTCCGACCCCACAGCAAGGGTCAGCCGCCCGGAGCGTGAACTAAAAGGCTTTGAGAAGGTACGGCTGGCGCCCGGCGAGACCCGGCATGTGACTCTTAATTTAGACGCACGCGCCTTCAGCTACTGGGACTCGACGGCCCACAAGTGGACCATCGATCCCGGAAAATTTGTCATCCACGTCGGCGACTCCAGTGAAAACACCCCGCTGAGTGCGGAACTCACCCTGAACTAGACCCAGCTGTGAACGAACCGATCGGCCTGCAGCTTGAATGGGGCAGGCCGGTTTGCTTCGCGAGAATCAGTTGCCCAAGTATTGATATTTGTACGTGAGTTGGGCTTGCTAGAAAGAAGCAAGCAAGTACAGTTGGAGTATGAAAAAGTGTGGGGCGGTCACGCTGAATCGTTCGAACGGCGTGGGGCAATCCAGCTGGGTTAAGGTGCGTGCCGGGCTGGCGAGACACGAACTCCGCCGGCGGTGATCAGCAGTACCTGGGCCAGGAGCTGGATCGGCTTGAGGTAATGCCGGTTATTTCTCCGGCTCCGCCGCCGGTTGCTGTGCCGGTCCGACCTTGGCGTGAGCGCCCCCGCCACCCATCTTGTTCACCAGTGCATCGTCGGCGGCCTTGGTGATGCTGCTGGCCTTGTCGAACTCTGCCTTGGCTTCGCCTTTTTTGCCCATCGACCGGTAGAGCCGACCCAGCCGCCAGTGGACGTTCACGTCCTCCGGGGCCAGCCGGGCGGCCTCCTTCATCTCCCGCAGGGCGTCGTCCTGACGGCCTGCATCCGCATTGAGGATGCCCAGATCAAGATGAGCCAGTTCCCGCCCCGGATCGATGCGCAGAGCATTTTCCAACAGCGGCCGGGCTTCCTCCGGATGGTTCAACTTCATCTGCGTGTCTGCCAGGTAGATCATGGCCTGGATGTGGTCCGGGTTGTTGGCCAGTTCGGCCTGAAACTCGCTTACGGCCTCCGGATACTGCTTATGGGTCCACAGCAGGTAGCCTAGGCCGAAGTGAACGTCGGGCTCCCTGGGGTCGGCCTTGACGGCAGCGCGGAACTGCTCGATCGCGTCGCCATGGTTCTTCATCCCATCCAGCGCCTCGCCGGCCAGCATGTCGGCCTCGGCAGATTCCGCGTTCAGCGTCAAAATCTCGTGATAAGTATCCAGAACACACTGGTACTGTTTGGACCAAATACAACTGTGCGCCAAAGCCAGGCGCAGGGGCAGATTCTGCGGATCGGTGGCAGCGGCCTGCTTCAGATAAGGAGCCGCCGCAGCGTATTCGCCCAGGCCATAATGGGCCATCCCCAGCAGGATGGTGAGGCGCTGAGCCTCCGGCGAGGAAGGCGGCTGGCTCTTGAGCAGTGGCTTGAATTCCACAATGGCCTGCTTCAGTTCGCCGCCCTTGAAGAGCGCGAGACCAAGATTCAGCCGCAGGCCGGGCATCGCGGGATTCATCGCCAGGGCCTTGCGATACAGCGGCACGGCCTCCTTGTAGTTCTCCTGGCGCGCTTCCAGGAGGCCCAGGTGGGCGTAAGGCTCCGGATTCGAGGGATGCGCCTTCAGGAAAGCACGCCATGCTGCCTCAGCCTCAGTATTCTTTCCCTGCTGTTCCAGGGTAAGCGCTGCTTGCCGTTGTTGATCCGGCGCGCCAGCCGCCTGCCCCAGGCAGCGCGCGGCGGCCATCGCCAACATCATCGTCAATGCCAAACAGCATTTATGTCGCACGGGACCTCTCACTCTTGCCTGCTAAGTAATTTCACTGTATCCGGAACAATGCTATCCATCCATTTTATTCGAAGCCGGGCAGACATCGCTGCAACAGAAAAGGGCGCGGCAGAGATTGTCTGCCGCGCCCCGGTTGAGGGTTGAAGTTAAAGGTTAGAACGTGAGCTTCGCTCCAAACTGCAATACACGTGGGTCATCGGCACTGGTGATATTCGTGGCACTAGCGGAAGTCGAAAATCCTGTACTAAAGCCGTTCCACAAGGGGTGGTTGAAGGTGTCGAACGACTCGAGCCGGATCTGCAGCTTCATCCGCTCGCTTTGCGTAAAGGCAAATGACTTGAACAGGCTCAGATTCGTGTCTTGAAGATCATTTAGCCTGATCTGGGACTTGCCGGAAACTCCCCAACCATTGTTCGTACCTCCAGCCCAGGGAGCCACGGGAGCAGAGAACGCACTTGTGTTCCACCACGACGCAGGAGTGTGATTGTAGGACACGGCGCCGGTCTGGGTCGGCCGATTGCTTGTGCCGCCGCCGAGCCCGATCGTGTCCGCACCACCCCAGCTAATGGTCGACGGAAGTCCGCTTTCCGCCAGGGTTACGCCGGAGATGGTCCAGCCGCCCAATAGGAGGCGTTCCGCCGCATTGCCGGAATGTTGGAAGAACGGAGAGGCGTAGATGTAGTTGGCGGTGAGAATGTGGCGCCGGTCGAAGGTTCCCGAACCTTTGTCGTACGCAATGTTGTACGGGTTAGACAAGTCGCCCTGCAGATCGTCACTTTGAATATCGATCTCATGCGCCCAGGTATAGCCGAGGTGCAAAGTGAAACCGTGCTTGTTTTCCAAGCTCAGAGCCGCCTGTAGAGAGTTGTAGTGGGAGTTGGTGGAGTTGTCGTCTTCGTCGATGCCGGAGAAACCAAGGTAGTTTCTGTAGAGGTTGGCGTTGGCGCCCGCGGTTGCGACCGCCTGGCGATGGGTACTGTTCAGCGGCAGCGTATTGACCTCGCGCTTGACGTCCTGGTTCCAGCCAGCGGTACCTACATACTGAACCGCGGCAACGAAGGCAGGCGCAATCTGTTGCTGAATCCCCAGACTGTATTGCGCTGTGCCCGGATTCGGATAGTGATAGGAAAGGGTTCCCATGCCCGCTGGGAAGGAGGGCGTCGAGGCAGTCAGCCCGCTGGTGACGCTCGTAGCGGGATTGGTGAAGAACACGTCGTCCGCCGAAGGCTGGTAGGCGAACGGTGGATTGGTGTCTGTCCCGTAGATGTCGTTGCCCTGCACGCGCTCATAGAAAGTTCCGAAGCCGC
Organism: Occallatibacter sp.; assembly: GCA_050013195.1. Taxonomy (GTDB): domain Bacteria; phylum Acidobacteriota; class Terriglobia; order Terriglobales; family Acidobacteriaceae; genus Telmatobacter. The sequence continues at coordinate 968 of JBEKFS010000023.1, read as the reverse complement.
CGCGGAGCACCGTCTTGCCGTTACCGGTGAGGTCGTAGGCGAAGCCGATACGAGGCTGATACGTCTTGTAGTCGTTCTGGACGACGCCGGGCGGGAAGCCGTTCACGCCCGCAAGCTCAACGCCATTCATATAGAAAGTAGTGCCGCTGAAGGTTGAAAGTCCGGGGCTGGCCGCAGTGCAACCGGCCGGAAGGACCGCAGGTGAACCTGTCGCAATACACAGGGCTCCGCTGGTTCCGAACGTCGCTGCGTTGGCCGAAGTGTAATCCGCGGGCACAAAATTCCCCGCCATGTTTTCTTTGTTGTAGACGTGCGGGAGAGCGTCATAGCGCAGCCCCAGGTTCACCGTTAGTTTGTGCGAGACACGCCAGTTGTCCATTCCGTAGAACGACCAGGTGTTGTTGATCCAGTGGAACATCGATAGGGACTCCAACTGCGTGAATTGGTCAGATAAACCCAGCAGGAAGTTGATATACGAATCGCCGGAAAAATCGGTGCCGAAGTTATAATCACCCTCGGTATCCGCCTGCTGTTGTTGGTTCTTATCGTTCCGCATGTAGGCGAACCCGAACTTGAGGCTATGTTTGCCTTTCGTCCACGAGACGTCGTCGCGAGGCTGATAGTTCAGGTAGGAGTTTTTCCACGGCCAGTATCCAATCGACCAGGTCGTGCCGAAGGGCGCCCCCATATGGACCCCGGGCATGCGGCTGCCGATGTTGTTAGCGGCCGGGAAATACCCCGTCTGCGTCCAGCCCGCCGGCTCTGAAATGGAAGCGCCACCCGAGGCAAGCGCCGTCATCACAAGGTGGTTGCCGTTCACGTTGATCGAAGCTTCGTTCAGCAGGTTTGGCGAGATGGTATACGTGAGCTTGATCACCGAGCCCCAGCTTGGGTTGGCCATCGTATCGCCCGCGGTCGTATAACTGTCGCCATCGCCCCAATTCTGGTTGGGGAAATAGGTCTGCGAC
>JBEKFS010000022.1:0-29274 GCA_050013195.1 Occallatibacter sp. | reverse complement strand
TCTTCGACGTTTAAATATTGATAGAAGAGCTCGGCGAGGAGCTTCTGGTCGTAGCTGTTGCCGATGCGCATCATGGAGAATTCGAAGAAGCCGGCCATGGGCGGAGGCAGGACAAAGATCTGCTCGCCGTGTATTTCCATGTCGAGCAACATGCCGCGGGAGGCAAGGGCCTCGAGTATGTTCCGGGATTCGGCAGCGGGCTTCTTCCAGATTTTGGCGGCGGCGGCGACGTTGAAGGGCTTGATGGGCAGCAGCGCAACCAGGGCCGCCTCATCGCGGGTGAAGAGGACCTCCAGGATGCGGAAGAGAAGCTCGGTGGGCGGCGCGCCCTGAGGAAAAAGGTTGAGCCGGTCAGAGAGCGACTGGTAGCTGTTCCTGAGGGTCGCGTGGGACATTGGAAGCCTCTGCTATGGAAGGATTATGCGCTTATTCTATGCGCTGCGGCACAAGAATGCCTCTGCATTTGTTTACGAATTATGAGTCAGGCCTCTCCTGCTCCCATTGATCGATTTTGTTGCGGTCGATGCGATCCTCGCGATTCTCTTGCTCTTCCATCTCACGACGCTTTTCACGTTCTTCGCGCTCCTCGCGACAATCGCTCATAGTTCGTTCCTTTTTTCTGTCATCAGCGGGAAGCGGTCGCGGAGCAGAGTGAGGGCTTCGGCGGGCGTTGCGATCATGCCTTCTAACTGCGCGTCCTCGACGGCGCGGAGCATCTCCTTGAAGGCGGCTCCGGGCTGGTAGCCGGCGGCGATCAGCTCGCGGCCGGTGATGAGCGGAACGGGGCGGACAGCTTCCTCGGGCATCGATTCATAGCGTTCGCGGACGAAGTTCCAGTGGTCGAGGTTGCCGCTGCCGGCCATGCAATCCATGCGGTGCAGCTCGAGGTGCTGGGGAAAGTTTTCCAGGCGGAAGAAGCGCTTGAGGGTGGAGGCCTTCATGTGCTGGGAGTCGGCAAAGCGCATGTGGTTCTCGACGAGGGAGAGGGTCTGGCGGGTTTCGTCGTTGGAGAAGCGGAAGCGGCGGCAGATATCCGCGGTAATGGCTGCACCAACCTCGACGTGGCCGTTGAAGCGGATGCGGTCGGCGCGCATGAAAGTTGGCGGCTTGCCGACATCGTGGAGCAGCGCGCCCCAGGCGAGCGGGAGCGGGCAGTCGGGCTGGAGTTGCGCGAGCAGCAGCAGCGTGTGCGTCCAGACGTCGCCCTCGGGATGAAAGTTCAGCGGCTGCTCGACGCCCTTCATGCGGGCGACTTCGGGAAGAACTTCGGCAAGGAGGCCGGTTTCGTCGAGCAGTTCAAAAGCTTGGCGGGCGTGGCCCTCGGTGAGCATTTTGGTCAATTCGTCGCGGACGCGCTCGCGGCTGACGGCGTGAATTTTGGGGGCTAGGCGGCGGATGGCGGCGGCTGTGGCGGGATCGATCTGGAAGCCTAAGCGCGCTGCAAAACGGACGGCGCGTAACATGCGCAGATGGTCTTCTTTAAAGCGTTCGCCGGGCTGGCCGATGGCGCGGATGATGCCGGCTTCGAGATCGGCGAGGCCGTTGACGTGGTCGATCAGTCCTGCGCGGACGGCGAGCGTTTTTTCATGCAGGCCGGAAAAGGAGATTGACACCCGTGAGGGGTCTAAGAGCAGGCCGTTGATGGTGAAATCGCGGCGGCGAACATCGTCTTCGGCGCTGATGGTGTAGCGGACGGCATCGGGATGGCGGCCATCGGAGTAGGCGCCATCGGAGCGGAAGGTGGCGACCTCAATGCACTCCACGCCTTTTGATTCTTCGGAGTGTTCATTCGCGGTGGCTACCAGCACGACGCCAAAGTGAGCTCCTACAGCAAAGGTGCGCGGGAAGAGGTTGAGGACAAGGTCGGGCGTGGCAGAGGTGGCTACGTCGTAGTCGCTGGGCTCGCGGCCGAGAAGCATATCGCGGACGCAGCCGCCGGCGAGGTACGCCTGGTGGCCGGCGGCGCGCAGGGCGGCGATGATTCGTAGGGCCGCATCGAATTGGGGGGTGGCGGCGAGCATGGCTGCTGTATCCATTGTCGCCCCACTGATGCCTGGTAGGAAACTACTGCTCGGTCGCGGAGCCCGATAAACTAATTAAATGAGCGGACGTGGCCTCATCCTGGGCATTGAATCTTCTTGCGACGAGACGGCTGCGGCTGTCGTGGAGCGGGGGACGCGGACTCTTTCGTCGGTGGTGGCGTCGCAGATCAAGACGCACGCGCGCTACGGCGGAGTGGTGCCGGAGCTGGCCAGCCGAGAGCATCTGCGGGCGATTGTGCCGGTGGTGAGGGCGGCGCTGGCCGAGGCAGGGATTGCGCCAGGGGATTTGGACGCGATTGCAGTGACCGCCGGGCCGGGATTGGCGGGGGCTCTGTTGGTGGGGATTACGTATGCCAAGGCGCTGGCGTACGCGCAGGGGCTGCCGCTGATTGCCGTCAACCATTTGGAGGGGCACATTCATGCGGTGCTGCTGCAGTCGCAAGAGAACGAAATGCAGGTCCTTCGACTCCCCTCCGCTTCGCTCCCGGTCGCTCAGGATGACAGTCTTAATGATGAGGCGGCGCTGGCGCTGGTTGTTTCAGGCGGGCACACGCACCTCTATCGGGCGCGGTTGGAAAGGGGCGCGTGGAATTACCGGCTGATGGGGCGAACGGTGGACGACGCAGCCGGCGAGGCCTTTGACAAGGTGGCCAAGCTGCTCGGCTTCGGCTATCCCGGAGGGCCATGGATCGATGCGCTGGCTCGATACGGCAATCCGAAGGCGGTGCCGTTTGCGTTTGCGCAGATCAAGGTGAAGGCGCATTTGGCAGGGAAGGTTCCGAGGACCAAGGCGGCCAAAACTGCGCCAATCGCCAATCTCGACCCACGATTCATGTTTTCGTTTTCGGGGATCAAGACAGCGGTGCTGCGGTACGTGGAACTGCACGAGCTGCGAGACGAGGCGCGGGCGCGGGCGGCGCGGCTCTTTGCGCCCGGCGCGGAGGCGGTAAGGCCGCCGCAGAGCAAGGAAGAAGCGCTGGCGCTGTGTCCGCAGCAGATTCTGGACCTAGTTGCCAGCTTTCAGTGCGCGGTGGTGGGCGACCTGATGAAGAAGACGTTTGCGGCGGCGGAATCGCTGGGCGCGCGGCGGATTCTGGTAACCGGCGGAGTGGCCGCCAACCGCGAATTGCGGGCGCGCTTCAGCGCCGAGGCTGCGCGGCGAGGAGTGCGCGTGGATTTTCCGACGCTGGCGATGTCGACGGATAACGCGGCGATGATAGCTGCTGCCGCGTGGCCGCGTTTTTTGGCTGGTGAGTTTGCCGAGGACTCGTTGTCGGCCGATCCGTCGCTGGCGCTTGGACGGTGAACCGGCACAGCCTTTCCATCCGAACTCTACACACCCATCGCTTTTCCGTTGCGGAATCGCGCGCTGGTACAATCAAAAAGGCCGGAAAACGGCCAATTTCAACTGTTTACCACCAGGAAACGAGAACGAAGATGCTGCGGCTTTTTAATACGCTGACGGGTGAAATAGACCCGGTGACGCCCGCAGACGGCGAGACTCTGCGGATGTATGAGTGCGGGCCTACGGTCTACGACTACGGGCACATCGGCAACTTCAGAACGTTTTTGCAGGTGGACGTGCTGCGGCGGTTTCTGAAGCTGACGGGAATGAAGCTTCGCCACGTGATGAATATTACCGACGTGGACGACCGGATTCTAAACAATGCGGCAGCGGCGGGCATCTCCATCGGCGAGTATTCAGGGCGATTTGAGCGGGCGTTTTTTGAGGATATGGATGCGCTGAGGGTGGAGCGGCCGGAGATGATGGCGCGGGCCACGGAACATATTCCGAAGATGGTGGAACTGGTGGAGAAGCTGGCCAAGGCGGGCGCGGCTTACCAGGCGGAGGATGGGAGCTGGTACTTCAGGCTGGCGGCGTTTCCGGAGTACGGAAAGCTGAGCAAAAAAGATTTGAGTGGGATGGAAGACGGGGCGCGGGTGGACCTGGACGAGTACGAGAAGGATTCGGCGCGGGACTTTGCGCTGTGGAAGGCGGCGAAACCGGGCGAGACTTCGTGGGAGACGTCGATTGGACGTGGGCGGCCGGGGTGGCACCTGGAGTGCTCGGCGATGGCGATGGAGTACCTGGGGGAGAGCTTCGACCTGCACGCGGGCGGCGAGGATTTGATTTTTCCGCACCACGAGAACGAGATTGCACAGAGCGAGAGCGTGACGCATAAGATGTTTGCGCGGCACTGGATGCACGTGCGGTTTCTGCTGGTGGACGGGCGGAAGATGTCCAAGAGCGAGGGAAATTTTTATACACTGCGGGATCTGCTGCTGAAGGGGTACAAGGCGTCGGCGATACGGCTGGCGCTGATTTCAGTGCCTTATCGGCACCAGTTCAACTTTACGTTTGAGGGACTGGCGGAAGCGACCAGCGCGGTGGAGCGGCTGAGGACGTTTCGGGCGCGGTTGATGGAAGGAAGTTTTGCGGAGGGCGTGAATGAGACGTTGCAGGAGACGGTGTGGAATGCGCGAGCGGAGTACCTGGCCGCGCTGAGTAACGATTTGAATACCGCGGAGGCACGGGCGCCGATTTTTGATTTGATCAGGGCGGCGAATACGGCGATGGACCAGGGAGAGCTGAAGGCCGGCGACCGGGATGCGATTCTAGTGGTGCTGAAGGATTTTGACGCGGTCTTCGATGTGCTGGATGATGGCGACGCGGTGGCTACGCAGCGGGCGCTGGAGTGGGCGGAGAAGGAAGGCCGGTTGAGTGAGGTCGCTCCCGAACTGCTGGCGCGGCAGGGGCTGACGGATGCGGCGATAGAGGCGCTGGTGGAGGAGCGAAGTTTGGCGAAGAAGCAGCGGAACTTTGCGCGGGCGGATGAGATTCGCAAGGAGTTGGCGGAGAAGGGCGTGGTGATTGAGGATTCGAAGGATGGAGTGCGGTGGAAGCGGAAGTAGGGGCGAGCTGGGATAAACTGGTGGAGACAGAACTACCGGCTTCCCTGGGAGGTGTATGTCATGGATTTTGAGATTATCTTTGATCGCGAGGAAGATGGCCGTTGGATTGCGGAGATTGAAAGCTTGCCCGGCGTGCTCGCTTATGGAGCCACCAAGGCAGAAGCCCAGTCCAAAGTGGAGGCGCTTGCACTTCGTGTCGTAGCCGACCGCATTGAGGTCGATCAGAGCGCACCGGCTCAGGTTCGCTTTGAAGCAGCGTAAGGTCTTCCTATGAGTCAATGGCCTTCTTCGCGCGCGTCTAAAGTATTCAAAGCGCTGCAGAGGATTGGCTGACGTGAAAAACCCCGCATCAGCAAGAGTGGCTCACACAAGCAGCTTGAACATCCAAACTATCCCTACGAATTCACTTGGGCTTTTCATGATGGGGAGGAGATCGGCCCCAGGATGCTTGCCCGCATTGCGAAACGAACAGGATTGAAACCGGAGGACATATAAACCGATGGAACCGAATGAAGTGCAGGAGTTGGAGGAACATGCGGAGCACGCCGAACATGATCGGATGATGCGGCCGGTGGCGTTGACAATGACTTTTTTGGCGGTGCTGGTGGCGGTGACCACGGTGCTGGGGCATCGCACGCATACCGAAGTCGTGTTGGACCAGGACAAGGCCACGGACAAGTGGGGCGAATACCAGGCTCAGAAGACGCGCTCCTACAACACGACGCTCAGCATTGACCTGATGAAGGTTCTGACGATCACGGACAAAGAAGCCGCGAAAAAGATTGTGGAAGGCTATCGCGAGCACCAGGAGAAGTGGGCCGAAGAGACGAAAGAGGACATGGCCGAGGCCAAGGAGCTGGAGGAAAAGGTGGAGAAGGCCGAGAGCCGCGCCACTCGCTTTGACTTTGGCGAAGCGATGCTGGAGATTGGGTTGGTGATTACCTCGATCACGCTGCTGACGCATAAGCGAATTTACTGGTTCGTTGGGCTGGGATTTTCGGTTATCGGGATTGTGGCGACGACGCTGGGTGTGCTGTTGAAGTAAGGGATGGGGTGGCGCGGTTTTGCTGCGTTCAGGATTGTGGTAGACTTTTTGCCATATGAAAACCCGCATGTTTGCCGCGCTTCTTTTCCTTTGCGCCGCTACGCTCGCGGCGCAAGCGCCCGCCACCCCAGACGCCGCTTCGGTTCCAATTCCACCACCGCCTCCTGTTTCGGACGCACAGGCGTACACCAGCGATCTCGGCTTCAGCTATAGCCTCCCATCGGATTGGGTGGTTGTGAACACCAAGCCGATGTTGCCGGCGGTGCTGCAGCAGGCAGCCAGGGACTACGGCAGCGAGGCCGAAAAGTTAGCTGCTTGTGTTCAACTGCCGCTGACAGCCCACCACGGCGACCCGCCCTCCGCCATTGCGGTCGTGGGGCTGTCGTTTGACTGCATGGGACACTCGTTCACCGCGGCTGATCTTCCGGGCATTGCTTCGGGCGTCACCGAGGGCCTGAAAAAGAACATTGAGATCGCCAGTCCTGTCATCAACACCTACACGCTGGGCACGCACAGCATGTGGATTCAACGCGCCTCCGGCTCGCTTGTCGGCCACCCGGAGATCAAGAGAACCATGGAGACGGTTTGCAGCGTTCTGAAGAAAGGCGTGGTGTGCTGGATGACCATGGCCGCCGACGATGCTGTACTCCAGACTTTTGAAAACGGCGCGGTGACGCTGGACGACGATGCGGCGACGGCGCTGGTTCCGGCCGACGCGCTGCTAAAGAAGCCGTAGCCAAAGATTAGGAATGCGCTGAGCCTCTGTTGCCAGCATGCCAGGAGATCACTGCGCAGAGGGCCAGGATCGATCCCATGATGGCGAGCGAGAGAGTGATGGGAAGGTCGATCCAGCGGGCAGCGAGCATTTTGAGAGCGACAAAGGCCAGCAGGGCGGCAAGGCCGTAGTGGAGATAGCGGAAGCGGTCCAGCAGCGCGGCCAGGGCAAAGTAGAGCGAGCGCAGGCCGAGGATGGCGGCGATATTTGAGGTGTAGACCACAAAGGGATTGTGGGAGACGGCGAGCACGGCGGGGATGGAATCGACGGCAAAGAGCAGGTCGGTGACTTCAACGGCGAGAATGACGGGCAGCAGCGAGCCTTTCGCAGGTTGCAGTCTACGAATCCATTCAGGGATGGCGGCACTGGCGGCGCCGCCGCGGATGAGCCGCCAGGCCGCATAGAGCAGAATCACAGCGAAGATCCAGGTGATCCATTCGAAGCGACGCAGCAGCGTGATGCCTGCTGCGATAAAGAGAGCGCGCAGGACGACGGCTCCGGCTACGCCCCAGAGCAGGGCGGTGTGCTGGCGGCGCGGCGAGATGCGAAAGCCCTGGAAGAGAACCAGAAAGACGAAGAGATTGTCGACACTGAGCGAGGCTTCAATGGTGTAGCCTGCGGCGAATTCGAGGGCAGTCTGATGGCCTCGGGTGATGGCAATCCAGGCGGCGAAGGCGATGGCGGCGGCGACGAGAAAAGCGGTCCAGAGCCAGGCGACGGTTTGGGTGCGGCGCGCTTCGAGGCGGCGGCCGGGGAGAAATGCTTCAAGAAGAAGCAATGCCGCTATTGCCGCATGAAATCCGAGCCACCACGTCCAGGAAACACCCGCTAGCATTTTATGGCCAACCTCAGGAAGCCCGGCCGGTCTTGTTCAGTGCGCTGTAAAAACCCAGATCCGCGCCGTTGAGAGTCTTGACGATGTAGAGAACCTGTCCGTAATGCATGGCAAAGTGCTCCACCACCTGGTAAACAGCATCGAGACCGCTGACTTTATAACCCTGAATATCGTATGTGGCAACCAAATCGGCGGAGGTGAGCCGCGCAAGGACTTCCCCTGCTTGTTGTATCGTTGCGCCCAGTTGATCGAAAAGCGTGGCGGCTGAGATCGATTCTCGCTGGTTGAATTCCGCGGGACGATTGCGGTGGTCCGCCTGCTTGTTGAACGAATCCACCAGCCATTGGCGCATATTTCCGTTGAGATGCAGGAGCAGATTTCCGATGCTGTTGCAGGCTTCGTTAGGACGCCACCAGAGTTGCTCTTCGGTGAGCGATTCGACGCAGCTTTTCAGCCGGGGCCAGTATTGCTGTACGAGTTTTTGGCGGGAGTGCTCGAGAAAAAGCTGTGTTACGTCGGCGGGAATGGTTGTCATGGGTTGCCCCTTTGTTTTATCGCAGATTGATCAGCCGGATTGTTTCCATGAAGACGTCGCCGTCGATGGTGAGGCTGTGGGCGCTGATTTTGTCCATGGTGTCTTTGGCGGTGTGGTGATAGCTGTTGTTGGGGCCGTAATCGAGGTCAATGATGTCGATGGAGGGCACGCCGCGGCGAACGAAGGGCACATGATCGTCCCCGATTTCATTGTCTTGTTCGAAGAAGTATTTTTCGTAGCCAAACTTTTTGGCGGCCTTGCGGACGAGGGCAACCAGCCAATCCGTGGATTGAGTTTCGTGCAGGATGTCGAGATCCTTGTCTCCGATCATGTCAGCAAGGATGAAGGCTTTGATCTTGTTGAGTGTTCCGTCGCCAGACCACTTGGCGGCGAGATGCTTGCTGCCGTAGGTGGAGTCGGAGTCGGTCCAGCTTTGGATGGCCTCTTCACCGTCGAAGAAGACCAGCCAGACGGAGTAGCCATTGAGCTTTTTTTTGTGTGCAGTTGCCAGGCGCAACTGGTCGGCGATGGCCAGCAGCAGGCCGGTGGTGGAGCCGCCGTCGTTGGCGCCGACGAAGTTGATGTTGCGCAGCCAGTAGTTGGTTTCGTAGTGAGTGGCGAGGACGATTGCGCCGTCCTTTTTGCCGGGAAAGCGCACGATGAAGTTGCGCATTGGAACCGGGCCGATGGGCGTGGAGGCGGTGAAGGTGTCTTCTTCGAGCTGGTCGTGCTGGAAGTGGGCGCGCAGGAAGGCTTCGGCCTTCTGGTGGCCGGGGCTGGTGGGCCAGCGCGGACCGATGGCGACAAACTGGCGGGCGTATTCGAAGGCTTTAGCGCCGTTGAAGTGGGGTTGGGCGGGGGCTTTGGCGCCGTTGACGTGGGGCTGGGAGGGGGCGGTTAGGGGGAAAAAGAGAAAAATGGCGAAGACAAATTTTGTCCAGAGGTGGTGAATCCCCGGTCCCCAAATGCGAGGGACCGGGGGCACCCTTGATTCTGTCGGCACAAAATTCTTCGAAAATGAGAAGGTCATTTCGCGGCCTCCTTGGCTTGCTTTGCTTTGCGGCGCGCGGGATGGACCCACCAGGCTACGCCGATGCCCAGCAGATAGAGGGCCAGCATGGGGAGGGCGTAGATGCACATGGTCCAGGGGTCGGGGCTGGGGCAGATGATGGCGGCCACAATAAAGACGGCGAGAATGGCGTAGCGGATGTTCCTCCAGAGAAAGCGCGGGGTGACAATGCCGAAGAGCGCCAGGAAAAAGATGAGCACCGGCATTTCAAAGCTGATGCCCAGGCCGAGGATGATGGAGAGAAAGAAGCTGGAGTACTCCTCGATGGTGACCATCGGAGTGAAATTCTTTCCGAAGTCTATGATCAGGATTTGCATTGCGCCGGGCAGGACCCAGTAGTAGCCGAAGGCTGCGCCGGCCAGAAACAATCCCACGGTGGCAGCCATGAAGGGAATCACAAAGCGCCGCTCATTTTGGTAGAGCCCCGGAGCAATGAAGAGCCACACTTGATAGAGGATGAAGGGCGAGGCCAGAATCAGCCCGCCGATCAGCGAAACCTGAATGTCCAGGTTCAAGGGGTCCATGGGGTGAGTGAAGACCAGCGACTTGCCGATGTGGTTAAGCGGCGCCTGAATGAAAGCGACAAGTTGCTTATAAAAGATTCCGGCCACGCCAAAGCCGAGAACTAAAAAGATGAAGGAGCGGATGATGCGCTTGCGCAGCTCGTCGAGATGCTCCATCAGGCTCATGCCGGGGAGCTCGGCGCGCTCGGCTACAGCCTCTCGCGCTTTGCCGATGGCCTCAGCGGGATCCATCATGAGCGCCTCCTTGGCGTCTTGCTCGTCTTTTTAGTCCGGGCTGGCGCCTTGGTTGCAGCCGGTTTGCTTTTAGTTGCCTGGACGGATTTTTTTGCTGCCGGAGCCTTGGATTGAGTTGGCCGCTTGCCGCCTGGCCGCGCCGCCGGAACCTGTTCACCGGTGGAGGGCGGGAGAATGCGCGGATAAGGCTCGTCTGAGGTGGTAGCGGCTGCGGTCGGGGTCTCGGCAGGGTAAAGCACCTGATCGGGGTAGGGACTTTCCGTGGTCGTTGCGGAGGCTGAATCCGGGGCTGATTCCGGTGCAGGGGAAAGATCGGCAGTCTGCTCGGAGGAGGGCAGCAGGCTGAGCCGTTCGGCTTCCTTCTTGCGGCGGTCTGCATCCTCGACGGTGCGCAACTCCTCTTCCATCTGGAACTTGAAGTCGTTGGAGGCCTTGCGAACCTCGTACATGATTTTGCCGATTCTGCGGCCAATCTCCGGCAGGCGGCGAGGGCCGAAGACCACCAGCGCCAGCACCATAAGGAGGATCGAGTTTTCAAATCCCAGGCTGGCAACTTGAATTGTTGGCTGCATCACCATGAAAACTCATGATACCTGCCCGCGCATGGGGCGAACAAATGGAGGCAGAGCAGAGAATAGCTCGCGGACCGTGGGCAAGGTACACAATCCGTGCGATTTGAGTTCTTTGTTAAGGTTTTGTTACACTACATATAGTGGAAGCGGCCTTTGCCGGACGGGATTTCTCTATGGAATCCAACGGCTGCGGGTCGCGTCTAATTGTTAAAGGCTTGCAACAACCCCGTGAATGGGGGCACTCGAGAAGCGGCCAGCACAACGGCAGTTATCAAATGAGCCAGTGCATTCACTGCAAGCTGTAATTTGCTTTCAACATCCCCGTCTGCTGCTCCGATAAGGGGCGAGTGGACTGAAGGCGGAATATTGTGAACCTTGTTCTTGACGATCTGACGGCGGTTTCGCCGGAGGCCGGTAGTGCCTGTAGCTTGGAAAACTACCTGGCGCTCCCCGACCACACCATGGACGGCCGCATTGCGGAAGCGCGAGCGCGGCTGGGGACGACGACACTGATTCTTGGCCACCACTACCAGCGCGACGAGGTGATACGCTTTGCCGACGCCACGGGCGACAGCTACAAGCTCTCGCGCATTGCTGCGGAAACTGACGCAAAATACATTGTTTTTTGCGGCGTGCATTTTATGGCAGAGAGCGCGGACGTGCTGGGGCGCGAGGGGCAACAGGTGATTTTGCCTGATCTGAACGCGGGCTGCTCGATGGCTGATATGGCCGAAATCTCGCAGGTTGAGGCCTGCTGGGAGGCGCTGGAGCGCATGGGGCTGGCGGCCGAAATTGTTCCGCTGACGTATATCAATTCGACCGCCGCGATTAAAGCTTTTTGTGGCGAGCGCGGCGGGATGGTCTGCACCTCGTCCAGCACACGCGCCGCTTTCGAATGGGCCTTCGCGCGCGGCAAGCGGATTTTGTTTTTGCCCGACCAGCATCTGGGCCGCAATACCGGCTATGCGATGGGTATACCGCTGGAGGAGATGGCGGTTTGGGATCCGTGGGGATTACAGGGCGGCCAGACGAAGGAGAAGCTGGCGGCTAGCCGCGTGCTGCTGTGGAAGGGACATTGCGCCGTGCATCAGCGCTTTTTGCCCAGCCATGTGGATGCAGTGCGCGACAAATATCCCGGCATCAAGGTGATCGTGCATCCCGAGTGCCGCTTTGAAGTTTGCCAGAAGGCGGACGCGCTGGGCTCGACGGAGCGACTGATTGCACTGGTGGAGCAGGCGCCAGCGGGCGCAATGTTTGCCGTGGGGACGGAGATTCATTTGGTCAACCGCATGGCGCGCCGATTTGCGGAGCAGGGCAAGAAGGTGATCACGCTGGACGACACGGGCTGCCTGTGCACGACGATGTATCGCATCAGCCCGCAGCACTTGGCCTGGGTTCTGGAGAATTTGGTGGAGGGGCGCGTGGTCAACCGCATCCAGGTGAAGCCGAGCGTGAAGCATTGGGCCAAGGTGGCGCTGGACCGGATGATGGAAGTGAGGTAAAGCAGGGACCAGGGAATAGGGACTAGGGACTAGAAAAACGCCGTCGTATAGATGCGGCAGTCTTTTTAAGCCTGCTCCTTTGCGAGACGATATAGGCATTGCGAGATGCGAGGAAATCTCCATGCGAATTCGCAAACTGATCATCGTAAATTTCATTATTCTTTTCATCGCCAGCGTTCAAGGGCAGCAGGAACAGCGATGGGTGCTTCTTCCGGCAAGCGAAGTGGCTGCTGTCGCGAATTTTTATCCACTGAACGGGCCAGAGAAAATCAAGGGGAGTTGGCAGCCAAGCAAGATGGATTTAGAAAGTCTGGATGCAAATATCCCTCAGATCGCCGGAATGAATATCAAGGGATGGCCTTCCATTATTCATATCGATCATCCTGAAGTGTATTTCCGGCAATATGTGCCGGTGTTTCAGTCAGGGGAAAAACGAATATTTGTTAATGCGTTTTGCGATGTGCAAGATGAACCCAACTGGCGTAGCCGTTTAGTAATTGTCAGTGATGGTGCAACCTGTTTCTGGCACACATTGTATGATCCGGCCACCAAGAAGTTCACGATTCTGTACATAAATCCCCGCGCATGAACAGCTCGGTCGAACATGCTTCCTAGCCCCTACTTCCTGTTCTGTCGTATCCTGTACATGGAGGCACCCCCCATGAAGACCTTCACGCTCGAAGAAGCACAATCTCTGTTGCCGGTGATGGAGTCGCTGCTGAAGCGCGCCATCGAGGGCAAGCAGTCGGCTGTGGAAGTGGAGTCCGGCCTCTCTGAACTGGCCCGGCGCATCTATCTCTCCGGCGGCATGAGAGTGGACACGAACAAGGTGGCCAGACTGCGCGCGGATTTGGAGGGGCACGTGCAGCGTGTTCGGGAGAGCGTTGCGGAGATCGACGCCGTCGGCGTGCAGGTGAAGGATCTGGATACCGGGCTGCTGGATTTTCCCTGCCGGCTTGAAGACCAGATCGTCCTGCTGTGCTGGCGCCTCGGCGAGCCGGCCATCGAGCACTGGCATCCGGCTGACTCCGGCTTCAAGGACCGCCAGCCGGTGGATGAACGCTTCCACCGCCGCTCCACTTCCGGCAACCGGCCCAACTGAGCGGGCTGCGTTAGGCATCGGCTCAATTCTGAGACCATTCGCTGCAAGTTCAACCGATTTGCGGTATTCTAATAAAAATGGACAATTTCAGTCCTGAATAGTTCACGGTTCCCGCTCCTTTCGAAGCTGGACCAGCGAACATTGCGGAATCCCTACGCGCGATACCCAGCGGAGAAGGTCCACGTCTGCCTATTTCATGGATCACGGCTGCACGGGTCCGATCGCGACCATCAACCCCATCAACCTGTTCGGAGGAATTCAATAATGCTATCTGTAGGTGCTGATTTTCCCAGCTTTGAACTGACTGCCGTAGTTGACCTCGACCTCAAGAAGGCCTTCCAGCCCATCACCGACAAGAGCTTTGCCGGCAAGTGGAAGATCTATTTTTTCTGGCCCAAGGATTTCACCTTTGTCTGCCCAACGGAGATTGCCGCCTTCGGCACGCTGAACGCGGAGTTTGCCGCACGCGGCGCACAGGTGCTGGGCGGCAGCATTGACTCGGAGTTTGTGCACTGGGCGTGGCGCAACGAGCAGCCCTCGCTGAAGAACCTGCCCTTCCCCATGCTGAGCGACATCAAGCGCGAGCTTTCCGCGGCACTGGGAATTCTGGACCACAAGGCTGGAGTCGCGCAGCGCGCCACTTTCATCGTGGATACGGAAAACGTGATCAGCTTTGTCTACATGACGGATTTGTCGGTGGGCCGCGATCCAAAGGAGGTTCTGCGCGTGCTGGACGCGCTGCAGAACGGCGGACTGACTCCTTGTGGATGGCACAAGGGCGAAGAGACGATTCAGGTTTAAGAGCGCTGGTGAACATCGTGGTTTCCCACCTTAGAGCATTTTTACAGATGGTGTAGAGTGCGGCGTGGACCAGGAGGTCCACGCAACAGCCGGCCGGGAGGCCGGCGCTACAGGTTCTCGACCCATCGGCACTGTACACGCAATCGGAAATCGACTCTACAACAGCGGGAAAAATGCTCTAGCGCATAAAAACAAAGACGTGACGAGGGTGGGGCACCTATTTCGTTTTAGGCGAGGGTGGGGAACGCGACGATTTGATTTGCCGTCGGCAACGAAGCTTTCCAGGCTGCGGAAGAGATTTCTCTTCCGCAGTTTTTTGTTTGAGGGATTGATTGTCTACCAGGTTTGGAAGACGACATGCTCCTGGCCGGTGAAGAGCGAGTGCTTGAGGAAGTTCTGGTCGTCGCGATAGGGAATGTCGTTGCGGAAGTGAGCGCCGCGGCTCTCGGTGCGGGCCAGAGCGGAGAGCAGGATGGCTTGTGCGACGCGGCTCATGGCCAGAGCTTCGGTGAGGCGGCGGCTTCCCTTGTTATGCGCGGCCAACTCGGCAAGAGCGTCCGCGCAGGCTTTTTGAGCGGCGAGGCCCTGGCGCAGGGTGGAGTCCTCTCGCAGCAGTCCGGCGTATGCCCACATGGAGGCTTGCAGGTTGGAAATGATTTTTTCCAGATGCGCTTGCTCGGCAGGGGTCAAGGGCACGGAATCACTTTGGAGTGCGTCCGCCGTCTGCAAGACGAGGCCGTCGTCGAGCATAGCCTGAGCGGCGCGGGCGCCGAAGACGAGGCCTTCGAGCAGCGAGTTGGAGGCCAGGCGGTTGGCTCCGTGAACGCCGGTGCAGGCGGCTTCACCCGCTGCGTAGAGTCCGGCGAGAGTGGTGCGGCCGAAGAGATCGGTGCGGATGCCGCCCATGAGGTAATGCGCAGCGGGGCGAACCGGGATGAGATCGCGGCTGAGGTCGAGCGAGTAGCGCGCCAGGACGGCGCTGATGCCGGGAAAGCGGTGGCGCAGGTCGATGTTCTTCACGTGGCGCATGTCGAGATGGACGACACGGGATTCAGCGGCGGTTGCGCCCATGCCCTCACGCGCGATGGCGCGAGCCACCACGTCGCGGGGCGCCAGCTCAAGGAGCGGATGATAGCGCTCCATGAAGCGCTCGCCGCGATCGTTAAGCAGGATTGCTCCCTCGCCGCGCAAGGCCTCGGAGAGCAGGAAGCGCGGCGCACCGGGGAGCGAAAGTGCGGTGGGGTGGAACTGATAGAACTCCATGTCGGCCAGCGTGGCACCGGCTATCCACCCCGCGGATGAAGACCTGTCCGTGGGGGCCCCGGCAGACGCGGCCAAGGCGATGCCGTCGCCGGTAGCCACGGCGGGGTTGGTGGTGTCGGAGTAAACCTGGCCGGCTCCGCCTGCTGCAACGAGAACGGCGCGGGCGCTGATGCGCTGCTGGAGTCGCGGACGGCGGTCGCAGCTGAGCAGGTCGGCTCCGATGACGCGGCCATCGGCGACGACGAGGCCGGTGACGGTGGTCCACTCGGCAAATCGGATGCGCTTGTGGACGCGGGCAAAGGCGGCCAGCGAGCGGCTGATCTCGGCGCCGGTGGCATCGCCGTTGGCGTGCAGGATGCGGGCCAGGGAATGAGCGCCTTCGCGGGTGCGGAGCAGCACGCCGGCGTCGGTGTCAAAGTTAGTGCCCCACTCGATCAGTTCGGCTACACGGACAGGCCCCTCGGCCACCAGCGCCTGAGCGGCGGGACGATAGACCAGCCCGTCGCCGGCGTTAACGGTGTCTTCCAGATGGAGATCAATGTCGCGGTCGCCCTCCATGGCCACGGCGATGCCGCCCTGCGCATAGTGGGTGTTGGACTCGGCCACAGACTCCTTGGTGACCACCAGGACCTCACCATGGCGGGCCAGTTCAACGGCCGCGCGCAGCCCGGCCACGCCTGCCCCCATCACCAGAAAATCGACTTGTTGCGATGCTTTCACTGGGTTCAGGCTACCACTGAGAGGCAGGGATTCGATGGCTACGCACAACTCTTGCTCTAATCCCGTGTATAACCACTCAGGAGCATGGGCCGGGCTGCAGAACGTGGAGCAAAGTGTATTATATTGCTCAGAATCGGTCCCGGCTGCTAGAGTCAAATCCGTTGATAGGGGAGGCAGCAAACCCCTACTTTGTGAGGTTGATTCAGGTACGGATTCACAATCCTCACGGTGGCTGCTGTTGCCGTGCTGTTGTTGACGGCCGCAGGGTACTGTACGCTAAAACGCAACCGCAAACACCTCAGGAGGGGTCATACATGCGCGGATTCACAACTCTACTCTGCTCGGCAGCATTGCTTGCGGGCCTGGCCCTGGTGGCACCAGCGCCAAAGGCTCACGCGCAAGTTGTCGTTGAAATCGGCGAACCACCCGTTTGCCAGTTCGGCTACTACGAAACTCGGCCTTACAGATGCGCGCCCGAGGGCTTTTACGGGCCGGATTACTTCTACAACGGCATCTTCCTGGGCGTGGGCCCATGGGCCGGCTGGGGCTATGCCCACGGATGGGGCGAACATCGCTACTTCGATCATGGCCACGGAGGAAACTATCACGGTCGCGGCGCTTATTATGCGGAACACGGGCATTACGCGCACGGCTACGACGATCGCCACGGCGGACCGCACGGCGGCGAAATGCACCATGGAGAAGAGCACGGTGGACCGCACCACGATGCACCGCACCATGACGCGCCGCATCATGACGCGCCTCACCACGAGGCAGCACCGCACCATGCAGCAGCGCCTCACGGCGGCAGCGAACCCAAACACAAGTAACCTGTAGCCGCGGATACCTCAGGAGGATCACACATGCGCGGATTCAAAATTCTACTCAGTACGACAGCATTGCTTGCGGGCCTGGCCCTGGCGCCAGTGGTTCGCGCGCAAATTGCCGTCGAAATTGGTGTTCCACCCGTTTGTCAATGGGGCTATTACGAAGCCGCACCCTACGGCTGCGCCCCCGAGGGCTTTTACGGACCGGATTACTTCTACAACGGCATCTTCCTGGGCGTGGGCCCATGGGCCGGCTGGGGCTACGCCCACGGCTGGGGCGAACATCGCTACGTCGATCATGGCCATGGAGGCAACTATCATGGACGCGGCGGCTATGAGGCCGAGCATGGTCATTACATCCACGGCGCCGACGATCGTGGCCACGCTGCGCCACACGGCGCACCAGCGCATGGCGCACCGGCACACGGCGCACCAGCGCATGGCGCACCGGCGCACGGCGCACCAGCGCACGTAGCACCACACGCAGCACCACACGCAGCACCTCATGGTGGCGCAGCACCTCATGGCGGCGCAGCACCGAAAGGTGGCGGCGAGCACAAGTAACCTGTAGCCGCGGAATCAGGCGGCTGATCGTAGAAAAGCGGCGGAGCCTGATGGCTCCGCCGCTTTGCATTTAGGATAAAAGTACTGTGCAGACGATACGAGTCAAGACAACTTCGACAAAGTACGACGTAGTGACGGGCAGCGGGCTGATTGGGTCGCTGGCCCGGCGCATTGAGCGAGTTCAAGGCAGATTGCCGCGACGGGTATTTGTGGTGACTTCAGCGCCTATCTGGGGGCTGTGGGGGCATTGCATGCAGCAGTCCTTTTCAGAGCCTCCGATTGTGATGTTTTTGCCCCCTGGCGAAGAACACAAAACGATGAAGAGCGTGGAGGGCCTGCTGCGGGAGATGGCGCAGGCGGGCGGAGATCGTGGCAGCCTGCTGATTGCCTTTGGCGGCGGGATTGTGGGCGATGTGGGCGGGTTTGTGGCGTCGATCTTCATGCGCGGGATTCCATATATTCAGGTTCCGACGACGCTGCTGGCGCAGGTGGATTCGTCTGTGGGCGGAAAGACGGGCGTGAACCTGCCGGAGGGCAAGAACCTGGTGGGCGCGTTCCATCAGCCGCTGGCGGTCTTTGCCGATATTGGCGTGCTGGAGACGCTGCCCGAGCGCGAGCTGAGAGCCGGGCTGATGGAGAGCGTGAAGGCGGGGATCATTCGCGACCGGGCGCTGGTGCGGTACATGGAAGAGCACGCGGACGATGTGCTGGGGCGCGATCCCAAATCTCTGGAGAAGGTGATTGCCGCGTCGATACGCATGAAAGCGGATGTGGTGAGTCGGGACGAGCGCGAGAGCGGATTGCGGATGATTTTGAACTTTGGCCACACGGTAGGACACGCGCTGGAGAAGGCGACCGGCTACAAGACGCTGTTGCACGGCGAGGCGGTGGGGTGGGGGATGGTGGCAGCGCTCCACCTGGCGCGTGAGCGGGGAACGATTTCGCGGGCGCAGTTTGAGCGGCTGGAAAGATTGATTTATTTGTATGGGTTGTTGCCGATGTTGAAGGTGCGTGTTCCCAAGGTGGTGGGAGCTACCGAAGGCGACAAGAAGAATGTGGGTGGGGTTACGCGGTTTGTGCTGCCGTTGGGAATTGGGGATGCGGGCGTGGTGGAGGATGTGACGCCCGCGGAGTTGGAGGCGGCGGTGGGGTATATGCTGGCGCGGAGCACTGCGCGGAGATAGCAGGTTAGCAAGTTAACGGCATCTGTGGGAGAGCTACGGATGGATTGCGTTTACAAAGAGTTTTGAGGTAAACACTGAATGCCAGTTATCGGAGCCAAGCCCCAAGGAGCAAACGACGAGGCCAGCGCGGCTGCGGCTGTGCGGGAGATGTTCGATCAGATTGCGCCGCGATACGATTTGCTGAATCATGTTCTGTCTATAAATGTGGACCGGCTTTGGTGGCGGCGGGCGGCGCGGAGATTTCGCGCGGTGCTGGCCAATCCTGATGCGGCGGTGCTGGACATCTGCTGCGGTACGGGCGACCTGACCATGGCGCTGCTGAAGCGGCGTCCACGGGGCGCGCGGCCTGTGCTAGCAGCGGATTTTGCGCGCAACATGTTGAGCCGCGGAGCACGGAAGTTTGGCGGGCAGGGCGTGGGCGCGCGAAAGGCAGGTGAGCCGTACGCAGTGCCGTTGGAGGCGGATGCGCTGCATTTGCCGCTGCGATCGGGGTCGCTGGATTTGATTGTGTCGGCGTTTGGGTTCAGGAATCTGGCGAATTACGAGGCGGGGCTCAGGGAGTTTCATCGCGTGCTGAAGCCGGGCGGGCAGCTGGGGATTCTGGAGTTCAGCGAGCCCGGGGGGCTGGTGGGCAAGGCATATGCTGTCTACTTCCGGAGAGTGCTGCCGGCCATCGGGCGGGCGATTTGTGGCAAGGCAGGGGCGTACAGCTATCTGCCCGTTTCGGTGGGCAATTTTCCCGCGCCGGCGGAGATGCTCGCGCTGATGCAGACGGCCGGCTATGAGCAGTGCGCGTGGCAGGCGTATACCTTTGGGATTGCGGGGTTGTACACGGCGCGGCGGTGAATGAATGAGGATGATTTCATTTGCACGAAAATTTTCGATTGAGTTTTGAGGTTTCCCACCCATTTCGCACAGAACGCGAAATGGATGGAGCACGGGGCATTTGTGGCGGCTAGCCGGATTCTGAAAATACACGGGGCATTTGTGGAAGGCAGCCGAGTTTATGAAAATGCTGTAGCCTAAGGACGCAATGGTTTTCGACGCATCCAAAATCGCCAGGTATTCTGCTGAGAAACGGCAGGTGGCGCTGCACTCGATGCTGGCGGCGGCGGCGATGACGCTGCTGAAGCTGGGGGCGGGCCTGCTGTCGGGTTCGCTTGGCGTGTTGTCGGACGCGGCTCACTCCGGGCTGGACATGGTGGGCTCGGCGCTCACTTTCTTTTCCGTGCGGGTGAGCGACCGGCCTGCCGATGAGGATCACACCTACGGCCACGGCAAGTTTGAGAACTTCTCATCGTTTGGCGTGGTCATCCTGATGGCCGCATCGAGTGCGTGGATTATCTGGGAGGCGATCGAGCGGATTCTGCACCCGACTAGAGAGTTGCAAAACCTGGGTTGGCCGGTGCTGGTGGTGGTGTGCTCGATTGGGGTGGATTACTGGCGGTCGCGGCGGCTGAAGGCTGTGGCGGAGCGGACCGGCTCATCGGCTTTGGCAACCGACGCTTTTCACTTTGCCTCGGACATCTGGTCGTCGCTGGCGGTGCTGTGCGGGCTAGGCGCAAGCTGGCTGGGAATGCATTTCGGCGTGGGCGCGCTGCGCTACGCGGACCCGATGGCAGCGGTGGTGGTTTCACTGCTGATTCTGCGTTTGACGATACGGCTGGGGCGCGAGGCGGTGAGCGTGCTGCTGGATGAGATTCCGGCCGAAACACGTGGGCGGCTGATCGAGGACGTGGCACGGGTTCCGGGCGTGCTTAGCGTGGAGCAGGCACGGGTGCGAAGGGCGGGAGCGGGTTATTTTGCGGACCTGACGGTGGCCTTGCCGCGGCGGTATACCTTTGAGCACACCGGCGAACTGGTGCAAGCGGCCACGGATGCGGTGCATCGCACGCTGCCAGAGGCCGACGTGGTGATCCACACGGTGCCGCGGCAGGCCAGAGCGGAAAGCATCTTCGATCGGGTGCGGGCGGTGGCGGCGCGCAACAACGTGAGCGTGCACGAGCTGAGCGTGCAGTCGCACCGGGGAAAGCTGCGCGTGGAGCAGCACCTGGAGCTGGATGAAGCGCTGCCGCTGCTCAAGGCGCACGACTTTGTCTGCGCGCTGGAAGCGGAAATTCTGCGCGAGGTTCCAGAGATCGACGGGGTGTTGACGCACATCGAGAGTGAGCCGGCGAAGATTGAGCCGCCGGGAGAACGGGTGGAAGCGGATCGCCGCATTGAGCAGGCGATGAAGGCTGCAGCGGCGCAGTTGCCAGAGGTTGTGGATGTGCATGAGATTCTGGTGAGCCGCTCGGCCGAGCACATTCAGGTTTCGTGCCATTGCACACTGCCCGACGATCTGACGATGGAACGAGTTCACGTAGCGATCACCGAGTTGGAAGACCGCTTCAAACTGGAGTGCCCGGAGGTGTATCGTGTGACGATTCATCCGGAGCCGGTGACGGATAACCTGCGGTGAGGCAAATAAAATTCGCTTACCGCTGACAGCGATTTTTCGGAATTCAGAGAGCCCAAACTATGAGAACACGCCCGGTTCTGAATTTTTTTCAGGTGGCGTCGCTGGTGACGCTGCTGGTGGCCGTTGCGCTGCTGGCGGCTATCACCACCATGCACTTTGCTATTCACGGTGTGGAGGTGAAGGTGCCGTCCCTCCAGGGAATGACCGTGGCAGAAGCGCGCAGCCAGACTTCGGGGCTGGGACTGAATCTGGATGTGGACAATCGATACTACTCCGGAGATGTAGCCGCGGGACACATTCTATCGCAATCGCCTGCTCCGGGAACAGTGGTGCGGCGAGAGTGGCGGGTGCGTGTGGCGGAGAGCCTGGGGCCGCAAAAGGTGGAAGTTCCGGAGACGGTGGGGCTGGACGAGCGAGTGGCGGCGCTGCGGCTGCGGCGCGTGGGGCTGGAAGCGGGCGCGACGGCGCGGATGCCGTGGAGTAAGGCGGCTGAGGGAACAGTTTTGGCCCAGGATCCTCCGGCGCACGCCCAGGGGATTGCGCGGCCCAGCATCGACCTGCTGGTGGCTGCGCCCAGCGACGACGTGCCGGACGGATTTGTGATGCCAGACTTGACGGGCCTGCCGGTGGTGTCGGCGCAGGCGGAGCTGGCGCGCGTGGGCATTCAGACGGCGCGGCCACGGTTTGTGGATGTGCCGGTGGCGCCGGTGGGCAAGGGCAATGCGGCGCCGATGATGCCGGTGCGACCGGGCTCGGTGATGGCACAGCAGCCCGTAGCCGGTGCGCGCGTGGTGCAGGGCGAGCTGGTGAATCTGACGGTGGCGAGATAATAGAGATCAGAGATCAGAGATCAGGCCGGTGCGTGGCGATTATAGAGGGAATGGAGGGAATGCTGCATGGGATTGAGCGAGGATCTGGAGCGGGTGGCTTTGCAGGAGCGTGAACTTGTGTTGCCGCGGCTGGACTCTCAAGTTGCGTGGGAGTTGGGAACAAGGCTGCGGACGATGGCCGAGGAACGCAAACTGACGCTGGTGATCGACGTGCGACGCTTTGGGCAACTGCTCTTCTATGCGGCGCTGGACGGCACCACTCCTGACAATGCGGAGTGGGTGCGGCGCAAGAGCAATGTAGTGGCGCGCTTTCATCGCAGCTCGTATGGTGTGGGGATGACTCTGAAGCAGAAGAACACGACACTGCTGGAGCGCCAGGGTTTGCCGGTGGCTGATTATGCCACGGATGGCGGGGCATTTCCGATCAGAGTGGCGGGTGCGGGCGTGGTGGGCAGCGTGACTGTCTCCGGATTGCCGCAGCGCGCCGATCACGAACTGGTGGTGGAGGCGCTGTGCGCCGTGCTGGGACGCGAGTACGCGGAGCTAAAGCTGGCGGCGGAGTAGGGTGGAGAACGTCGTTTCCCAGGTCTCAAAATCGAGACCTGGGGCACCCACAGTGATTTTGTTCAGGCTGTTCTCTCGATCAAAGCGATAAAGAAGCCGTCGGTGCGGTATGCACCGGGAAGCAGGCGGAGCGCGCCTTCGGGGGTGAGCGAGGCGCGCAGGTGCTGTGCGCCGTCGTGCGTGAGAATGTTTGCACCGAGCAGAGCTTCGATTCTGGCATTGAGCGAAACGAGACGGGCATTTTTGGTTGCGGCCAGTACCGCGGCGATGACCTGCTCGTTTTCTTCCGGCTCCAGCGAGC
Organism: Occallatibacter sp.; assembly: GCA_050013195.1. Classification (GTDB taxonomy): domain Bacteria; phylum Acidobacteriota; class Terriglobia; order Terriglobales; family Acidobacteriaceae; genus Telmatobacter. Next base: position 6,611 of record JBEKFS010000022.1, on the reverse strand, counting down.
AAGTGGAGTAGACGACGAAGCCACCGGGGCGGACAGCGCGCAATGCGGCAGTGAGAATCGCGCGCTGGCGCTCGGCGTGGCGCGCGAGGTCCTCAGGACGGAGGCGATGGCGAATCTCCGGGTTGCGGCCCAGCGTCCCGGTTCCGCTGCAGGGCACGTCGGCCAGGGCAAGGTCAAATGCAGATTCTTCCGTGAGCGCAGTGGCGTCGGCCAGGCGGCATTCGATGCGGGCGGCGTGAGGGGCGAGACGCTTGCGGAGTTGCTCCAATCGCGGCTCACTGGATTCCATGGCGACGATGAGAGCATCGGGATTGCGTTCGGCGAGGATGAGCGTTTTTCCGCCGGGCGCGGCACAGCAATCGAGAATGCTTTTCACTTTTTGGTTTGAATTTACGCTGGCAATTTCCGCTACCAGTTGTGAGCCCTCGTCCTGTAGGCGCACGCGGCCTTCCAAAAACGTCGTCACGTCGCCGGAGACGACCGTTCGTGCGGCGGTGAGCAGTTGACCTGGTTCGAAGGCGATGCCGGCTGCGCGGAGTTCGGCTTCGACGACCGGGGCGGTGAGGCGGAGGGTCAGCGTAGGCTGGCATTGGCCGTGATGGCAGATGGATTGCGCGGCGTCGCGGCCGTAGAAGTTGATCCAGCGCTCGACTAGCCAGACGGGGTGAGCCTTCATTTCTTCCGAGAAACTTTTCTCCGGGGCTAAAGCCCCGCGTTCATTTTGTTGCATTTGCGGCACGACTGAAGTCGTGCCCTGACACTTCGTGCTGCTCCGAATATCTTTTATCGTGCTGCTCCGAATATCTTTTATCGTGCTGCTCCGAATATCTTTTATCATACTGCCCCGAATTTCTTTTATCGTACTGCCCCGAATTTCTTTTATCGTGCTGCTCCGAATTTCTTTTATTGTGCTGCCCTGAATTTCTTTTTCTACTGATTGCGAACGCACAGCCAGCTTGCGCAGGACGGCGTTGACCATGCCGGAGGCGAAGTGGTGGCCGGCGTGCTTGACCAGTTCCACGCTTTCTGAGAGAACGGCGCGGGCGGGGATGCGGTCCATGTGCAGCAACTGGAATGCGCCCAGACGGAGTGCGATCAGGACTTCTGTCTCGAGCTTCGCATTGGGGCGAGCCAGAAGGGCGCGGATCTGGTGGTCGAGCTGAATCTGCCAGCGCAGCACGCCCAGGACAAGCGCCGTGGCCAGGTTGCGGTCTGGAGCAGAAAGCGCGTTGACGGCTTTACTGCGCAATAAGTCGTCAGAGTGAGACTGGCCGCGCTCGACGGCTGAAAGAATGTTATAGGCGGCCTTGCGCGCTGGGGAAATTTGAGTAAGGTGATTTTTCTGAGCGGTCCTCGTCGCGGCTGTTTTCTTTCGTGCGGTCATTGCGTCAGAGCCCCGAGCCGCGCGTTAGCGGGAAGCGCAATTCCGCGGAGAAACTCGGCTGCCGCGAGGCGCTTTTTGCCTTCGAGCTGCACTTCGAGGAATTCCAGCCAAGTGTTTGCGGCGCAGGCGACCAGCAGACGATGATCCTGAATGTGAATCTGGCCGGGGAGGATGGCGTCGGGCAAGGTGAAAGCGGGATCAGCCGGGGTTGATTCCTGAGTGCCGGGAACATCCACGACCTCCATGCGGTGAACGATCAGCTTTTTGCCGTCGAGCGCGGTGAAGGCTCCGGGCCAGGGCTGAAAACCACGCCAACGATTCTTGAGTTCCGTGGCCGTGTGTGCGGCGAATTCCATGCGACCGTCATCGCGGTCTAGCAGCGGGGCAAAGGAAACACCAGCTGGATTCTGCGGCTGGGGCACAATGGTTCCACTCTCCAGTCCGGCCAATGTCTTGACTACAAGCGGCGCGCCTCCAACGGCTAAAACGTCGAGGAGGTCAGCTGCTGTCTGCTGGGGAAAGATGGCGAGGGCCTGCTGGAGAAGAATGGGGCCGGTGTCAAGGCCTTCTTCGAGCAGCATGGTGGTGTTGCCGGTAACGGTTTCGCCGTTGGCTACCGCCCACTGGATGGGAGCGGCGCCACGGTAGCGGGGAAGCAGGCTGGCGTGCAGGTTGATGCAGCCCAGCCGGGGAAGCGCAAGCATCCAGGGTGGAATGAGGCGTCCGTAGGCGACGACGACAATGGCGTCGGGCGCAATGGCCTCGACCTGCGCGCGAAACTCAGGATTGTTGCGAATCGTTTCCGGCTGCGCGATGGGGAGGCCGGCGGCGAGCGCGGCCAACTTGACGGGCGGAGCGGTGAGCTGGCGGTCGCGGCCTACGGGGCGGTCGGGTTGCGAGACTACCATGGTGATTTCATAGCCGGCCACTACGAGCGCCTGGAGCGTGGGCACGGCGAACTGTGGAGTTCCGCAGAAGATCAGCCTGAGGGGATTCGTCATGTTCGTCCCTCGGGGTGAGTTTACCACTTGCCTTCACGTTGCATCTTGCGAATTTTGCGCAGCGCCAAATCGCGCTTGAGGGCGCTCATGCGGTAGATAAACAACATGCCATCCACGTGGTCGATCTCATGCTGGAAGCATCGCGAGAGTACGTCTTCGCCGTCCATCTCGAACCACTTGCCCTTCTCGTCCTGGGCGCGGATTCGCACCTTGGCATGGCGCGACACCTTCTCGCGAATCTCGGGAAAGCTGAGACAGCCTTCCTCTTCGTAGACCTTGCCTTCGCTGGAGATGATCTCGGGATTGATGATTACCAGCTTGTCTTCGGGATTCTTGCCCATGCTCAGGTCGATTACCGTCAGGCGTTTCGAGACATTCACCTGCGGCGCGGCCAGCCCGATGCCCTGTTCGGCGTAGGTGGTCTCGAACATGTCGGCGATGAGCTTGCGCAACTCGGCGTTAAACTCGGTGACGGGCTCGCCGGGGCGTGATAGAACGGGGTCAGGATATTTAACAATCTTAAGAATCATCGGTTTCTGCGAAGAGCTCCGTCTCTACTCAATTCTCAATAGTTCCGTATCTGTTGGATGTATCCGTCAAAATTTCGTCGCAATTCCAGGGCGGAATCACCGCCAAATTTTTCCTGGGCAAGGCGGGCGAGGGTAAGCGCCACCATGGCCTCGCCGATCACGCCGGCGGCGGGGACAACACAAATGTCGCTGCGCTCGTAGCTTGCACTGGTTGCCTGGCGCGAGTCAAAGCGGACCGATTCGAGAGGCTTGCGTAGGGTGGAGATGGGCTTCAGGTAGCCGCGCACGACAATGTCTTCACCGTTGGAGATGCCGCCCTCGATGCCGCCGGCGTTGTTTTGCGGTCGGGTGAAGCGGGAGGGCTTGCCGGTGTCTACAGCCGCATACTGGATGGGGTCGTGAACCTGGGAGCCGAAGGACTCGGCGGCTACGACGCCGCGGCCAATCTCGACTGCCTTAACGGCCTGGATGCTCATCACCGCGGAGGCGAGCTGGGAGTCGAGACGTTCGTCCCAGTTGGCGTAAGTGCCCAGGCCGGGCGGAATGTCATGCGCCACCACCTCGAAGACGCCGCCGACGGTGTCGCCGGTGCGGGCAGCTTCCTCGACCTCTTCTTTCATGCGAGCCTCTGTCGCGGGATCGACGCAGCCGAGGATGACGTCATCCTTTTTTGCGAGGGCGGCGATCTCATCCCACGCGGCGGCGCGGTCGAGTGCTACACGTCCCACGCGCAGGACGTGGCTGGCGATTTCAATCCCGAGAGTCCGCAGCATTAGCCTGGCCATGGCTCCGGCGGCGACGCGCGCGGCGGACTCGCGGGCCGAGGCGCGCTCCAACACGTAACGAGCGTCGGGAAAGTTGTATTTGAGTGCGCCGGCGAGGTCGGCGTGGCCGGGACGCGGCGAGGCGACGGCCTGGTGCAGCGTGGGGTCGCCGGCCTCGACGGGAAGCTTGTCTTCCCAGTTCTTCCAGTCGCGGTTGATGATTTCAATCGCAATTGGGCTGCCGATGGTTTTGCCGTGGCGCACGCCGCTGAGTACGTGTGCCTTGTCAGTCTCGATCTTCATGCGCCCGCCGCGCCCATAGCCCTGCTGGCGGCGCCATAGCTCGCGGTTGACGAATTCGAGATCAACGGGCACGCCGGCGGGCAGCCCGGAGATGAGCGCAATGAGGGCCTCTCCATGGGATTCGCCGGCGGTTGAGAAACGGATCATATCTTCTTGATTGTAACGGACGCGATCTTTCTTTCTTGACGGATATCGCCTAACATGTACCGAATGAGCTACTTCCTCTTCAAGAGCGAGCCTGATGTCTACTCCTTTGACGATTTTCTTGGCGACAAGGAGACTGTTTGGGATGGAGTGACCAACCCTACTGCCGTGAAGTTCCTGCGCGAGATGAAGCCGGGGGCGAAGTGGATTTTTTACCACACCGGCGACGAGCGCACCGCTGTAGGAACCGGAACCGTGATGAGCGTGGACGCGACAGACCCCAAGGTTCCCATCGTGCGCGTCAAGGTGGGCAAACGGCTCAAACAGCCGAGGACACTGGCCGCGATCAAGGCCGAACCGCGTTTTGCCAAGTCGCCGCTGGTGCTGATCGGACGGCTTTCCGTGGTGCCGCTGACCGAGGAGCAGTGGGAGTGGTTTGTGGGGTGAGAGCCTATTCCTTGCCTTCCCCCAGCCAGCGTTTGGTATTCAGCAACTGCCGCTGGTCGAGTGCCCAGACCTTGCCGGTCAGCTCGTCCGCGCTTTTGCCTTCACGGAGGCACTTATCAAACTCGCCCTGGATGGCTTGCATTTTGGCGTCGAGGTCGTCGAGGAAGCTGAGGGCGAGCGCTTCTGGAATCATGGGCAGCTTGGGCGATCCGAACTCCAGCTTGCCGTGATGGCTGAGAATCATGTGCAGGACCAGAGTTTTGAGGCGCGGCGGGAAGTTGGGCAGGCTGTCGATGGCGCGCTCAGTGAGTGCTGTGCCGATCTGGATGTGGCCCAATAAAACTCCCTCAATGGTGTACTCGAAGCCGATCTCCCAGCTGAGCTCGCGGAGCTTGCCGATGTCGTGCAGGATGACTCCGGTCAGCAGCAGGTCGCGGTCGAGGAGCGGATAACTGGGAACGACGCGGTCGGCCAGCGTCAACAAACTGACAACATGCTCCAGCAGGCCGCCGAGCCAGGCGTGGTGGAGCTGCTTGGCGGCGGGGGCTTCGCGGTAAGCGGCGGCAAGGGCTGGATCATTGAGCATGGTGGTGAGCAGCCGCTTGAGGTCGGGGTTGGTGAAGCTGTCGACGAAGCCGAGTAGCTGACGCCAAAGTTCGGCCACGTCGCGAGTGGTGGATGGCAGCAGGTCGGATTTGTCCACTTCGGTCGGCAGCGCAACGCGGATCTGGTCGACCTTCATCTGAAGGCGGTCGTCGAAGCGGGAGGCCGAGCCGCGCGCCTTGACCACGTCGCCGCGCTCAAAGTCTTTGGCGATACGCGGATCACCAGGTTCCCAAACGCGGCCCTCGAGCTGGCCGGTTTTGTCGCCCAAGATGAGGCTGAGATAAGGCTTGTTGTTCTTGGTGGTGCGTTGCTGCTTGGCCAGCACAATGAAGTAGCCGTCGAAGAGCTTGCCTTCGTCGAAGTTGGCCAGATCGGCGATGTAGATATCTTTCATTCTGCCGAGAAGCTTAATTCATTAGGGCGGGGATAAGGAAATATTCTGATGAGGTGTGGGCGCAGAGTTGACGATTCCGAAGTGAGGCGTCTAGGTTAGCGACAGGGAATGATGCGAGAGGAAATGCAAATGAAAAGGATTTGTTGGATGTTTGCGGGAGCTTTTGCTCTGGTTGCGCTGGCCGGTGTGGCCCAGGCGCCGCAGCCGGCTCATCACTGGAGCATCGTGGTGCATGGGGGCGCGGGAGTGATTGCGCGGACAGCGCTGGGTCCCAATGGGGACGCGGCTTATCGCGCCTCGCTGGCCCAGGCAGAGGCAGCCGGGGCCAAGGTGCTGGATCGGGGCGGCTCGGCGCTGGATGCTGTGGAGGCCGTGATCAATGTTCTCGAAGACGACCCGCTCTTCAACGCGGGCCGTGGCGCGGTCTTTACGGTTGATGGAAGGAACGAGTTGGACTCGTCCATCATGGACGGGTCGAATTTGAAAGCGGGCGCGGTGGCCGGGGTGACGCGTACACGGCATCCCATCAGCCTGGCGCGGGCGGTGATGGAGAAATCTCCCTATGTGATGCTGGCCGGCGCGGGCGCCGATGCCTTTGGCGCGCGGGTTGGCTTGGAGCAGGTGGACCCAAGCTTCTTTTTTACCGAAGCGCGCTGGCAATCTCTGGTGAAGCAGTTGCAGAAGCAGGGCCTGCCTGTGCCGCCGCGTCCGGTTGGCGCGCCGCCTCCGCCAGCGGGGCCGGCCTCGCCGGTGGCCCAGATTGACGAATCGTCTGATGCGAATGTGCATGGCACGGTGGGCGCGGTGGCGCTGGACCGGGCAGGCAACATCGCCGCCGGGACCTCGACGGGCGGATTGCAGGCCAAGATGCCGGGCCGTGTGGGCGACTCGCCAATCATCGGCGCGGGCACCTACGCATCCAATCAGTCGTGCGCCGTCTCGGCCACCGGCTCGGGCGAGTACTTCATCCGCCTGGGCGTGGCGCGGGAGATCTGCAACCTGGTGGCCTTCAAGGGCATGAGCTTGCAGCAGGCCGCC
>JBEKFS010000021.1:0-32385 GCA_050013195.1 Occallatibacter sp. | reverse complement strand
CCCCGGGCGGTTGGTCGCAAACTCGTCCCCAACGTCATTTAGCTCACGTTCTGTCCGGTTGACGTACCTTCTACAGGGGGCAATGGGGGACGATCTTCCACGGGCTTGTTCGCCGCTTTCTTCTCCCAATAACCTCTCCCAGGATGTGGAACATGGAGCTTCCGGCAAGCCTTGGCGAGCGCCACATCGGAAACCCCATATTCCTTGGCAAGGGTTCGCATGGGCACCTTCCACACTTGCTCGTACAACTTCTCGCGGTCATAACGGGAATTCGGCGTTGCCGAGATAAATTCTGGCCGCGACAAACTGCTTTTACCACCAGCCTTCCCTGCAGCGGAACTCCGACGCTTCGCGGCCTTGTACTTCTTGGTAAGTAACGCAGACATAGTATCCCGCATCTTTTCAAGATTGCGATGCTGATACCTTTTCATCATGGCAAGCATCGTTGAATGGCTCCAACCCAAAATCGTTGCAATTTGCTCAATCGACCGTACCTCGAGTAGGCGCGACACCGTGGTGTGGCGAAGATCATGAAATCGAAGGTTGACGCCAGCACGTTTACGAGCCGATGTCCATGCGACATTCCATGTACCAATCGGCCTGGTTGGGTTGTGATTGTGTATTTTGACCAGTTTCTCTTTTACATTAAATGAGTATCTTTCCGAAGGAAAGACATAGTGCTCTGGCAAACGGTCTGGAAACTTTGCTGCCCACTCAGTCATGGCGTCGAGCGCAGGACCGATCAGTGGGATTAATCGACCTTCACCGTATTCGGTCTTGCTCTCCCCAACCGTTACACACGCGCGAGCTAGATCAACCTGCTTCCATTGAAGCAGTCGGGCTTCGCTGAACCTCATTCCCCCATATAAGCTCAGCGTCACGGCGGGAAAGAGGCCTCGTGAGCAACTCAAACGACACTCGCGGAGAAGCTTTTCCTCTTCCGCCTCGTTAAGCTCCCTTCCGGCACTCTTAGGCTCCTTGAGTTTTATGAAGTCAGGACGAAGCCGCTCCCATTGATGGTTTCTGCGCATGATTGCGCGCAGCGTCTCAAGCCCCATGTTGATATAGCGATTGGAAGCTGCAAGGGCACGCCTTCCATCAATGAACCGTTTCAAATCAAGATGCGTGATCTCAGCGAGTGTCTTTGTTCGCAAGTAGGGAAGGAGATGACCGATTTCACGCTCAATAATTTCTATAGTGTTGTCAGAGACGTTCGGACGCTTCGCTGCCAGGTACTCCTCCGCAGCTATCGGAAAGAGTCTCGGCATTTCTCGCTTCTTGATCCCGTTGTAGCTTTCTTCGACTTCACGGCGTCGAACTTTTAATGCCTCGGCCGCCAACGTCTTTGACCTAGTCTTTGTGCTCGCACGGTAGATCGTTCCATCAAACTGGAATTCATACCACCAGACTTTCGATCCCTTTGGTCTGTAAAGCGCCATTTGCACTCCAAATAACAAGCAGAAAGTGCTTGTTGTTGGAGAAATTATGTGGGATAAACAATATGTTGTAAAGCGCTAAATTATTGATTATAGAGGTAGTTAGAAACTGTACAGTTACTTAAAATTCGAAAGATAGAATCCATTGAGGTTAGCTAAGAAACTGTATAGTTTCTTAAAACTCGAAAGCTAGAATTTCTTGAGCAGTTGCGATAGGCTCAGCTTAAAGCCGTCAGCAATCGTTTTCAGAACGCTTAAGCCGGGATCCTTCTTCCCCGACTCAATCTCCGACAAGTAGCTTCGGTCAATGCCAAGCATCTCAGCCAGCTCCACCTGGGTCCAGCCGTGCTTCTTGCGCAGAGCGCGAATACGATTCCCGAGGCGGACGCGAATATCAGTGGACACCCTTAAATCATCTCGTGTAGGCTATTGCCAGTGTGTTGGCAATTGCCAACATACTATAAGCAAAGTGCATCGGCGAAAGATTCCGGGGAGACGACGGCCTGGCTGGTCAATCGCAGGCGATTCAGGCAAATGATTGGAGAACGAGAATGAAGCCTAACGAGGCACGGTCCAGACTTCTAGCTATTGACGAGGCGGCAGAACGTCTCGGAGTGAAACCCGCAACAATCCGTTCATGGATTCTAAGGCGGGAGAAACTTGAAATTGTGAAAGTTGGACGTCTCGTCCGTATTACTGAGAAGTCCGTTGACAGGTTCATTGACGACAATACTATTCCGCCAAAGGAGAACTACAAATGAAGGACGCGTCCGTTGTCGAGAGAAGACTGAAGATACTGAGAACAGAGGTCGATTGCGATTTCCCTGGGCTCGTTAACGCCCTAGAGAAAGGGCTCAAAGTTGCAGTTGTCACTGAGCAATATCAGGATTTTGATTTTAATCCTGACGGCCTTCGTAGGATTGGCGGAATGGCAATGTTGTGCATACACTATGGAGCAGCTGCGATTTTCGTGAGAGAGTGCGACTTCGCAGAACTCAACAGCAAAAATGCGCATAAGCCCTAGCCCAGGCAGGCACGCGACTATGGGGGAAACTATGGGGACCCTGGCCCACAATTCCCGCCAAATGCCACTAACAGGTGTTCGCCTTCTAAGCCGGGGGTTGTGGGTTCGATTCCCGCCTCGCCTACCATTTAGAATCAGCTACTTGCAGAATTAAAGGCAACAATAATCCTCTCACTGTAGTCATTTTTGTAGATACTATGAAACTCGTCCACAGGCAATTCACCGTAACGCCGGTCATTGGATGGCGCCGTGTAAGCGCCGGAGCAAAAATAGACCACATTAAGCCGCATTCGCGCTTGTGGTGCTGGTGACCCGCTCGCTGCCTGTCTCCGCGCTCATTCTCGCAAACCCGCGTCACAATTGCTTCTCATCAACGGCGAGTTACCGGATGTGAGCCTGCAGGAAGAATGTAAATAAAATAGATCGGGGCTGCATAAGCAGCCCCGATCGAGCCGCTGTGCGCAGCTCTTGGTGTGAGGCCTCCAGCTTGACAAGAGGCCAGTTTTATTCCCTTACTTGTTGCGGCGCGCCGCCCAGCGGGAACGTGCCACGCTGAGAAATGCTCCGGCTGCTCCCACCAGCGCCAAAATGGCCGTGGGATCCTCAGGCGAATCGTCGCATCCATTTTGTGCATACAGCGGCAGTGCGATGCAAAGCACGGCAAAAACAAGGAGAACCCGATAGAAAGTCTTCATAGTAAACGCTCCTGGCCTTACGCCACTCAATTTTTTGGTTGTCGCAGGCTTGAATCGAAGCCTGCGACAACATTGGAAGAACCTGTGGTACGCAAACAAATGCAAAGCACCTGGCAGGAAATCGATCCCGGTCAGGGCCTTGTGCCGATCAACATTGTGCCACCCGCCGTGCTGGGCAAACCGGCCGCGATCGGCGTAATCGTAGGAACCGCGGCGCCAACGATCTCCGTGATGTAGCCGTAAGTTGAGCTGCTTCCCGTGACGTTATAGTTAGCCACCCACACGTTGCCGGATGCGTCCACAGCGATCATGTACGTCTCGGCGAATGTATGCACGAAACCGCCGCTCGGCGAAAGCGCGGTGCCGGAGTTGGTGAACTCCGATACAGCCTCCTCGGTTGTTGTATCGTTGGTGACCCAGAGATTGCCCGCGCCATCGACGGCAACGTAGTAAGGATATTCAAGACCGCCGCCGGTATAGGCTGTAGAGGGTCCGGAGACCGTTCCGGAACTCGAAGCATAGACTTCGCAGATGGATCCGGTGGCGAGTCCCCCATTCGGCAGCCAGATATTCCCGGTACTGTCGATGGCTGCGCCATAGCCTTTGGTGAGGCAACCGGGCGTCGCGGGCGTTCCCTCCGTCCACGTCGGTCCGCCAGAATAGGAATAGACATACGGGTAAACATGAGCGCTATTCCCGGCGCCGCCAATCCAGATGTTGTAATTCTGATCCATCACGATGCCCGAGTTTTTGCTCCATAGTTGACCGCCGCTGCCAATTTGGACTGGGGTCGTGGGGGTCGAGACGGTCGATCCTGCTGGAATCTCCTCAAGTGCCCCTGGGCCGACAACTGAATTCACAGTGGAGCTTGTCTCCACAACGAAGATGTCGCCGGCAGCATCGGAGACCATCTGTCCAGGTCCATTTCCGACGGTAAAGGGAATGTATCCGCCTGTTTCCGTATATTCGACAACCTGATTATTGAAGATGGTTGTCGAAACGGGATGCTGCTCATAAAGCGAAACATACACATTGTTGCTCGGATCGATCACAATGCCGGTCGGATACACAATTTGACCTGTATTGAGAACATTCAACATTGGCGTGCCGGTGGGTGAGAGCTCGGTCAAACTTCCCTTTGATGAACTGTAATTCGCAATCCAGACATCTCCCAGGCTATCGACCGCCAGGAGTTCCGGACCGCCGAGTATGTACGGTGTGCCACTTCCCTGACTCTCACTGCCGTAGGTCACGCCGATGGTCCAGTCAGCGGGCGCAGTGGAAAGAGGGGCAGGGGTCTGAAACGGCCCACTGGCGCCTCCATAGCTGTAGATCGCGCTGACGTTGTTGATAGGATTCGTCGCCATGTAATAGGCCATTTGCAGCGTATCCGAAGGGCTGCCGCCGATAGCGGTGGCCAGTGGAGCACAAACTGCCGTATAGGGCGAGACGTCATTGATGCAGGCCGCCAAAATGTTCGCGATGGTATTGATCTTTGCGGCGTCCGGCGTAATAAGGACGCATGCGGCGGAGGTGAGAGTTCCGTTGGATCCGTTTCCAGTCCCGCACGTCTGCTGCGAGGAATAGACCTGGCCAGAGGTGGTATTCACCAGGTTGTTGATGGTGGCGCCGGCGTTGTTAAAACCCGTATAGTTGGTGCTTGGGTAGCCGAGACTCTCCGTGGCCGGATTGAGGAACTGCTGCATGGCAAAGATGGAGGCGACGGTTGTGACCTCATCGATGGTTACAACCATCGGATTACCAGAGTTGTTAGGATCGACGAGCACCTTGGCGCAGGGGCCGAGCCCCACGGACAGATTTGCCCATGGATTGTTGACGCCGCCGGTGGTCGTGACTCCACCCTTTGCGGTCAAGTAAAGGATCCCAGAACCGGTAGAGGGACAGGTAGTAAACGGTACAGCCGCCGTTTGGAAGTTAAAGTTTCCGCTGGAATCCGTCGTCGTGGTCGCCAAGCTTGTGGCGCTGCTGCCGTATCCTGAATTGCCGACTTCCCAGATGGTGACCGTAGCTCCCACAATCGGCTGACGTCCGCCATGTACATTGCCTTGAAGCACTCCGCTGGTTGCCTGGTTGCCAGTGACTACGGTCCGGCTTGTTGTCGAGTTTGCTCCGCAGCCCGCGGCCAGGATCATACACGCCGATGCAATCACCACGACCAATCCCTGCATCAGGATTGGCGACTTTCCGGAAAAATTACCCGTCAGCATAGAACCGCCTCCCTTTTCAATGAATAACGATACGTAAGAGATCCCCGATTAACAAGTGAAAATATCCAATTATTGATTGGGACCCCAATATACTGTATTTAGCGAATCATGGTCAATTATTTTTCGAGAAAAATCAATGAAAAAAACAGGTTTTACGCCAGGGGAAATGGGTGTACTTACGGTGAGTACCTGGGTAACGGAGAGTCGTACGGCGAGCGACTGTCGTATTATGGGACAGCGCTGCCATCGCCGCACGTGCCACAATGAAGCGTCGCCGTCTATGCCGCGATGGTGAACCAAGGGGCCGCTCCATGATGACGCGTCGTTCTTGCTTTATCTTGTTTGTTTTGTTGGTGGGACTTCTTGCCACCGGTTGCAATACGATCGTACTCGCTCCGGGGTCAGTGGTAGGCCCGGGCGGTACTGGCGCGAGCTTCACAGGAAAAGTGATGGCTGCAGGCAAGCCGGTCCAGGCTGCCAGCGTGCAACTATATGCCGCCGGGACCACAGGCAACGGCTCCGCAGGGACCGCGCTGCTGGTCAGCGCGTTGACGACGGACACTGGGGGCACCTTCACCGTACCCTACGGCTATGAGTGCCCCGCGTCGAATTCGCAGGTGTACCTTGTGGCCAAAGGCGGAAGTACCTCCTCCAGCGGCGGAGAAAACAGCTCGCTGGCGCTGATGTCGGCGCTGGGATACTGTACCGGCATTGCGGCAGGCTCCAGTGTCGTGGTGAATGAGGCGACCTCCGTGGCAGCCGTGACGGCGCTGGCGGCATTCTATTCCAATGGCGGCAACATCGGCGCCACTTCCACCAACGCTACGGGTCTGGCCAACGCCTTTACTACGGCAGGCAATCTAGTCAACGTGAATTCGGGCGTTGCCCCCGGCGCCTCGGCGCCGGCGACGCTGACGGAACCGGTTGCCAAGCTGTATGCACTGGCCAATGCACTTTCGGCCTGCGCGGGAGCCGCCACGGCCTGCGCGCCATTGTTTGCAGCTGCCACGCCAGCCTCCGGCGTCGCGCCGGTGAACACCCTGGACGCGGCCTTCAATATCCTCCGCCATCCGGCGAACAACGTAGCCGCGGTGTATCAATTGGCCTCGGCCAGTACTGTCTTCTCTCCGGCGCTCGCCGCCGCGCCGCCGGATTGGATGCTCTTTGCCACGTTGACGGGGGGCGGAATCAGCGAACCAACGGCCATCGCCGTCGATGCCTCCGGCTCCGTCTGGGTAGCCGACTATACAGGCGCCGTTTCCGCATTTACTCCCGCCGGAGCCGCTCTTGCCGCCAACGGGTTCACCGGCGGCGGGATGGAGGAATCCTGGGGGCTTGCCGTTGCTCCGTCCGGCGATATCTGGGTCGCAAACTGGGCGAGCGCGGGAGGGGTCAATAACAGCTTGGGCACGGTCACTGAATTGAGTTCCGGTGGCGCCGTGCTTTCCGGCACTGTGGGCAATTTCTCTGGCGGAATCGAGTGGCCAATCGCCTTTGCGGCGGATATCAATGGCGATATTTGGGTGGTCAATAATTGGCAGAGCGTCACGTTGCTCAATAGCTCCGGAACGCCGCTCTCAGGCGCCAGCGGCTGGGGCGCGGGCCAACTCGACTTTCCGGTCGCGGCCGCTGTTGACGCCAATCACAATGCCTGGGTGGCCAATTCTTCTGGGACTCACATCACGTCCATCTCGGCGGATGGGTCGAAGATTTCAAGCTATTCCTGCTGCGATGGGCCCAGCGGCATTGCGACGGACCAGAGTGGCAACGTATGGGCCGCGAACTACTATGGCAACAGTGTCAGTGTGGTCGCCACAACGGGGACGATCCTCTCCACCGGCATAACCGGTGGCGGGATCAATCGCCCGCAGGGAATCGCGGTTGACGGGGCGGGAGTGGTGTGGGTGGCCAATTACCGCGGCAACAACCTTTCCGAACTGGCGGGAACAAGCGCGATGGGGACGGTGCTTTCTCCCGCTTCCGGGTTTGGCTTGGATGCTTCGCTGCTGGAGTCTTACTCCATCGCCCTGGATGCCAGCGGGAATCTTTGGGTGAGCAACTTTGGCAACAACTCCGTCACGGAGTTTATCGGCATTGCGACGCCCGTGAAGACTCCGCTCGCCGGGCCGCCACAGACGCCGTAGACCAACTATGATTGCCATGTATGAATGAATGTTCCGCTGCTGCCTGGGCTGCATCTCGCTTGCAAATCGTGAAACCCGATAGATGGTTTCGCCCGCGAATACTCGGCGTCTGCCTCAATGTGAGCCGAAAATACATCTATATGTGCATTTTGCAATTTGATTTCGTTGGGAGCAGCCGTAACGCTGAAGCTGCGGATTGATCACTGCGCGATGGGGACAGGATTCACAACATCCTCAGGCGCGCTCGGGTCCCCGGCAGCAGGCCCATGCCATACGCTTCCACCATAAGTAGTGATGTAAATCATGGATGCGTCGTTGGGATCCACAATCACGCGGTGGCCCCACTTGAAGTTGTAGCCCCGAATGCGCGTCCAGTGAAGCCCGGCGTCGGTCGAGCGGTATGCCGCCGCATCGAAACCACAGATGTAAAGCGTATCCGGCGCTTTTTGATCGATCGTCACATCATAGATATGTTGCGACTGGCTGAAGAGAGGTTTCCAACTCTGGCCGCCGTCGGTGGAAAGAAACACACCGCCCCCGGAATCAACGCCGGTTTTCTCCTGGCCCCAGGCGGCGAGGTACATGCGGCGATTGTCGCGTGGATCCAGCGCCAGCCCGTACGGCCCGTTGACGCCCTCCGGCAGCTTCATCTTTGTCCAGTGCTCGGCTCCATCGATGGATTTATAGAGTGCGCCGCTTCCGCTTGTCATGCCATAGCGGCCCTCATTGGCGCGAGCCAGAATCAAATAGAGCGCGTCGTCATTGCCTCGTACGATTCGCCAGGCAAAGGGGTTTATTTCGGTGATGCCGTCATTCTTGAGTTGCCAGGTTTTTCCGTTGTCCGTCGATTTATACACGCCCAGACCAAACCCGCAGGCGTACAAGGTGCGCTGCCCAACCGGACTTGTTGGATCGAGCAGTACGTGCGTGAATGCCGCTTCCCTCATGCCGCCATTGGACGGGGTCCAGTTCCGCCCGCCATCGGTCGAAATGCCGATTCCTCCTCTGGCCTTGTCCAGAAAGTCTCCATGCCGCCACATCTTCGGCAGGGGCAGATCGTGTATTTCGCTGAATGCGGCCCACATCAGCCCTTTGACCTCGGGATCGAATGTCATCCAATAGGTTGTGTTCCGCCAGGAATCCGGAACTCCGTTCGTCGCCGACTCCCAGGATTGGCCGCCATCCTGGCTGGCGAAGGCTCCGATATCGGTGTAGTCGATGAAAACGTGTTTTGAATCGAACGGATCGAATTGCACGCCGTAGCTTGTAGTGACGTCGAGCCCGCGGGTAGTCCAGTGGTGATCCCTTGTACGCACGGAGTTGACCTGTGCCCAGGCCTTTCCTCCATCGAGCGTCCGGTAGGTTCGAAAAAGGTCGGTAGCATAGCAGATGTCGGGGTTGCCGGGAGCGACTCCCAAACTGTAAGGGGCGTCAAAGAAGATGCTCTTGCGGTTGTCCGTCCCGCTGCTCATCGCGCGCTGTTCGATCCAGGACGCATCGAGATTGGAAGCAGGTTGCGTCGATTCACGAAATACGATTGACCAGTTCTTGCCTGCATCAAAGGTCTTTGCAATGCCGTTGTAAAGGTCCTCAGAGCGTTCACCCAATCTGAGATCGCGGAAGCCGATGTAGGCGATTCGCCCATTGCCGCTTGCCGCGGCGACTGCCCCAAACTTTCCGGACTGCTTGCCAAGCGCCGGAGTTCTCAATTGCCAGGTTCTGCCCTCATCCTCGGAGACAAACAGAGCTCCACTCGTGGTCGTCACAAAAAGATAAGTGATACCTTGCGCCTCTCCAGCACTGGCATGCGCGATCTTCTCTTCAGGCGTCGCAATCAGCTTGGCGGATTCCGTTTGGCCATGATAGACGCCGCGCGTCCCAATAGCCAGACGATCTCCACCAATGTAAAGGAGAAGAAGAATATTATCGGTCGGATACCTATATTCATGGTGGAAGGAGACTCCGCTGTCTTTCGAGACCAGGAGCGTCGTACCTCCATACAGCGGATCGGAAAACGCAATATGGACAACATTCGAGTTCCTGGGGTCGACGACAATTTGACGAATAGCCAACCCGGGGACGTAATTTTTGTCATTCGAGGTCAGGCTGTAATCGCCATGGTCGCCATTCTGATGCTCGACGGTCTTCCTTGCTGGATTTGGAAACAACATGCGCCATCTCTGGCCGCTGTCGTCGCTGCGCCACAAAGCGGCGCCTCCCGCATAGATTCGCCGGGGATTTCCCGGATCGAAGGCGAAGGTTCCCATGCCCGAACGCAGATTGAACATCCGCCAGGACTGGCCGCCATCCAGCGTAATGTAGTTCCCGGTCATGTCGCAGTGTTCCACAACCAGATTGGAATCGTGAGGGCTGATGGTGGGTGAAATCATGGTTCCGCCGCCTCCCGGACCGATGATCTTCCACGCATCAAAGCGCGGCGCCGGCCCAGGAGTCTGTGCGGCGGCAGCGGTTGCCAGCAGGATGGAAACAGCCGGAAAGATGAAGTGCCATTTCATATGCTCTCTCACGTACAGAACCAGAATTACATTTTGCTCTTCCGGCCACCAGAGAATATATTCCCGAGTGCCCGGCACGCTATATTTTTCGCATTCTGTTCTAAATAAAGGCAGTAGCGTGCGTGAAAGAAATAAGTTGCGGATCGGGACTTACGCGCTACAATTGTGCCAGCTTTGCGAAATCGACGGAGATTCCACTCCAATGAGAATGCTACGTTCACTCGCATGCTCTCCATCAGTTTGCCTGCTTGCGTTCTTTCTCATCCCTTCGCTTGCCAGAGCGCAGGCTACTGCCCCCAATGATTGGACCTGGATGGGCGGTGATAGCTCATCAACCCTCGGGCCGGATGGAATTTGGTACGGGCCGGGAGTGTACGGCACGTTGGGAACGCCTGCTGCCGGAAACATTCCCGGAGGCCGTATTGGCTCCGCCAGTTGGACCGACCAGAGCGGCAATTTCTGGCTCTTTGGGGGCTGGGGCTTCGATGCAAACAACAATGCAGGCGACCTGAACGATCTTTGGGAGTTCAATCCATCCTCCAACCAATGGACATGGGTGGGCGGACGCAAGACGACCGGGATTGGTTGCGGTTCATTCAACGACTGCGGATGGGCTGGGGTATATGGCACCTTGGGCAGTCCTGCTACCGGAAATATTCCCGGAAGCCGCCAATACGCTACAACCTGGGTTGACTTGAGCGGCAATTTCTGGCTATTTGGTGGCTATGCATTTGATGCCAGCGGTTTTCTTGGCCCACTTAACGATCTTTGGGAGTTTAATCCAACCACGAAGGAATGGGCGTGGATAAGTGGAGGCAGCGCGGACTACTCGCCGGGCGTGTACGGCACACCAGGCAGCCCAGCTGCCGGAAATACTCCCGGATCCCGTATGAGCGCATCTGGCTGGACCGACAATGCCGGAAATTTATGGCTTTTTGGAGGCTACGGACTTGATGCAAACGGAAATTCTCCCTATCTCAACGACCTGTGGGAGTTCAATCCAACCACGAAGGAATGGGCGTGGATGAGCGGAAGCAGCTCGGCTCCGGCTCCTTGTACCCTGGGTTGCAGTGTGCCAGGAGTCAACGGAACGCTGGGTGTGCCCGCGGCCGGCAATATGCCGGAAGGCCGAACCTTTGCCGCTACCTGGACCGACAGCGGAGGTAATTTGTGGCTCTTCGGGGGCACATGTTTCATTGCAGGTAACCCTGATCAACGGATATTGCTGAATGATCTGTGGGTGTTTATTCCATCTTTGAAAGAGTGGGCGTGGATAGGGGGAACGAGCGCACTCGGTTGCACTGGCAACCAACCCGGAGTGTATGGCACGCTGGGTGCACCAGCTACCGGCAACATTCCCGGAAGCCGCACTTCTGTGGTGACGTGGACCGATGACAGTGGCAATTTCTTGCTATTTGGAGGCGCGGGCATCGATAGCGCAGGAGGGATAGCCGCTCTCAATGACCTTTGGGAGTTCAATCCTTCGACGAAGGAATGGACATGGATGAGTGGAAGCAGCGCTGGCAACCAGCCTGGCGTCTTCGGCACATTGGGCGTTCCGGCAGCCGGAAACATACCCGCAGGGCGCTATTACTCCCCAAGTTGGATAGACGGCAGCGGCAATCTCTGGCTCTTTGGAGGACTGGGCACGAGTGTTAATGGTGGTGATAGCTATCTGAATGACGTATGGGTGTATGAGGTTGCGCCCAGCTTACCACCCGCCGCAACTCCAACCTTCAGTGTCCCGGCAGGAACTTACACATCCGCGCAGTCTGTGACTATCAACGATACAACTTCAGGCGCAATCATCTACTACGCCATCGATAGTGTCCCGACGACGAATTCGAATGTTTACAGCGGTCCGATCACCGTCTCGACATCAGAAACCTTGGAGGCGATTGCGACAGCCACGGGCTACTCCAACAGCGGCGAAGCAACGGCAGCTTATACCATAACCAACAATGGCCTTCCAGCCACCAGCAACACTCTCACCGCATCCGCAACGAATTTTACTGCCGGCCAGAAGCTGACGCTGACGGCCACGGTGATGGTTGGGAATGCCGCTGTCACACCAGGGCAGGTCAGTTTCTGCGATGCAGCCGCGAGTTACTGCACGGATATCCATCTGCTGGGCACAGCGCAGTTGACCAGTTCCGGAACGGCAACGCTGAATTTTATTCCCGCACCCGGCGACCACTCCTATATAGCGGTCTTCCTGGGAACAACCGCTGACGCGGGCAGCTCTTCGAACGTGGTCTCTGTAACCGTAACCGCTTCGGGAAGCACAGCAACGACCACGACCATCGCACAGAGCGGAGTACCCGGCAACTATGCGTTAACTGCGACGGTAACCGGTCAAGGCATCATCTCGCCCACTGGCACGGTCTCGTTTCTGGATACCAGCAATGCAAACTACGTGCTGGGCACGGCGGCACTGAGCCCTCTATCTGGTACAAACACTCTGAGTTTTATCAACTCCTCAAGCCCGGCGACAAATCCTTGGCCGCAATCAGTAGCCGTAGGCGATTTTAACGGCGACGGAAAGCTGGATCTGGTCGTTCCCGTCTATAGCATTTTTACTCCGTTAAGCGGGGTCAACCTCCTGCTGGGCAATGGTGACGGAACATTCTCGGCAGGGCCGACAGTGCCAGCAACGGGACTCAATGTCAACAATGCCGTGGTAGCCGACTTCAACGGTGATGGCAATGCGGATTTGGCGCTGTCGCTTCCTGACAACGACGAGGTATTGGTGCTGCTTGGCAACGGCAACGGCACCTTCAACGCGTTGACGCCAATAGCCGCAGGTACGGTATGGCAGGTTGCGACAGGAGATTTCAACAGTGACGGCAAAGCCGACCTTGTCATTCTGAATTGCGCCGCAAAGTCACTGACGATTTTGCTGGGCAATGGCGATGGAACCTTTTCGCCGGTTGCGACAAGCCCGACTTTCGCTCTGTGTCCGGTGTCTGTAGCCGTGGGAGATTTCAACGGAGATGGCAAAGCGGATTTAGCCGTGGCGATTGCGCCCGGTGCAGATGGCGTGCCAGGTGCGGTGGTAATTCTGCTGGGCAATGGCGATGGAACCTTTACGCCCACAACGCAAAGCCTGGTCACGGGTGACTCGCCGATGTCCATCACCACCGGAGACTTCCGCGGAAATGGCATTCTCGATCTGGCAGTAGCGAATGCGAATATCGGCACACTCAATCCCGGCACGGTGACAGTGATGTTGGGCAAGGGAGATGGTACATTCACGCCCACCACCGTGAGTCCAGTGGTGGGTTCAATGCCCTATTCCGTCGCCGTCGGAGATTTCAACGGAGATGGAAAGGCGGATTTGGTTACTGCAAATGTAGGCGACAAAACGGTGACAGTACTGCTGGGCAATGGGGATGGAACCTTTACTACAGTAGCAACTCCCGCGGCAGGTACAGGTACACTTTTTGGTGCGGTAGGTGACTTCAACGGAGATGGTTTATCAGATATTGCCATAGCCGACAATAGCGCCGGAAAGGTGACCGTACTGCTCGCCCAGGAGACAGATACGGCCACGGCCACGGTCACGGGCATCTCGCCGGTGGGCACTGGAACTCATCTGGTGGATGCAAGCTATCCAGGCGACGGAAACTATAGCGGCAGCATCTCTGCCACCACCTCGCTTACTGCCGAGCCGGCTTCCACCGCGCTCTCGTTGAGCGCCAATCCAACCAGCAGCACCTTTGGACAGCAGGTTCTTCTCACCGCTACGCTAACTCCCTCTCAAGCACAGAATCACAACGCCAGCGGCTTGGTTACGTTTTTCAACGGCGCCACCAGTCTGGGAACGGGCGTGGTTTCTAACGGCGTGGCTACGCTGAATACAACCACTCTGCCGGCAGGAAATGACAGCATCACAGCCACCTATCCCGGCGATACAAACTTTGCCGCATCAAGCTCCTCCGCACTGCCATTCCCTGTTGCTCCAGGCATCACGTCAACAACCACGTCTCTTACTGCCCTTCCATCAACCTTGACCGTCGGTCAAACGCTGACGCTGACGGCTACAGTTACTCAGGGCAGCGGCGCCTCGCCAACAGGCACGGTAACTTTCTTGAATGGAGCAACCTCTCTAGGCAACGCAACCCTGAACGGCAGCGGCGTGGCGACGCTGCAATTGACGCCGGCTGTGGGCAGTTACTCCATTACGGCCAGTTATGGCGGCTCCTCCACAGATTCGTCTTCGGTATCTTCGCCTCCTGTTGCAGTTACAGTTAATACTATCTCGACGACAACGGCGCTTACCGTAGCTCCCACCATATTGTCCTATGGCCAGACGATGACGTTGACGGCTACCGTTACTCCAACCAGCGGCGCCATACCAACCGGCACGGTCACTTTCTTGAATGGAGCAACCTCTCTGGGCAGTGCGCCCTTGAACGGCAGCGGCGTGGTAACGTTGCAACTGACGCCAGACGTGGGCAATTACTCTATCACTGCCAGTTATGGCGGTTCCCCGACCGATTCGCCTTCGAATTGGGGAACAATCAATGCCAGTGTAATTGCCGCTGCAACCGCAACAACACTAACCGCATCGCCTAACCCTGCGCCCTTTGGAGCAGCAGTTACATTTACGGCAACGGTTGCTAATTCCGTAATCGGTTCTTCATTTACGCCCACGGGGAGTATCTCTTTCTATGACGGCACGAACCTACTCACAACGGTAACTCTCGCATCCGGCACGGCCACTTACTCCACCAGTGCCCTGAACGTAGGCTCGCATAACATCACTGCAAGCTACGCGGGCGGAGCGGAATTCAACGCAAGCATCTCCCCGGTTGTTGCCGAAGAAATCTTCACTGCGGACTTCAATATCTCTGCCGCACCGAGTTCGCAGTCTGTCTATACCGGACAAGCTGCATCTTACACAGTTACTATCGTTCCCGGCACTGGCTTCAATTTACCGGTTACTCTAACATGCTCCCAGTTACCGGCAAATGCCACCTGCAACTTTTCACCTTCAACCGTCCCCGGGGGAAGCACAAGCTCGACTCTGACAGTCCAGACTAATGCGCCAGGTACTGCTGCAAATGCCACCGTACTCTCCACTAAGCTTCGAGTTACATTGCTGGCTGGCCTTTTTCTGATATTTATCCCCCCTTACATGCGCCGTCGCCACAACATCTGGCCATGGCTACTCATGATTGTTGCGCTCCTTGCCGCCGGGACGGCCATTAATGGATGCGGAGCTCCCAGTCCGGTCACGGGGGGGACGCCTCTTGGATCTCAAACCGTAGCTATAACTGCGACCGCAACCAATGGAAACCTAACACTGACTCATGTCACAACAGTGGCTCTGAATGTCGTATCTCTGTTCTAACTCGGAGTTTTTTGTTCACGAGGCATGCCGATGCTTTTTTTGAAATGCTCGCCGAGTTTGCGGCTCATCTGCTGGATGACCTCACTGGCGGCAGGCCTGATGGTCCACTTGGCGCAAGCGCAGGCTGTTCCTTCCGCCACACGCCCCGCTCATTCGCTTTGGGTGGGTGGAGAGTATTCCAACATCAATGCGAGCTTTCCCTATCAGAGTGGTCAGCGCCTTTGGGGTATTGGAGCTTTTGCAGACTACCACCTGACTAGTCATATCGGTATCGAAGCTGAGACGCGTTTTCTGCGCTTCAACAGCTTCTACGGCGAGACAGAAGATAATTATCTGGCAGGCCCGCGCTATCTGGCGAGAAGATGGCGCAGGCTGCAGCCCTATGCTCAATGCCTTGTAGGAATGGGAAAGATACAATATCCCTTCCAGATCGGCAGCGGAAGTTATCTTGCGCTGGCGCCCGGCGCGGGAGCAAACTACCGCATCAGCCAAAGATGGTCCCTGCGTGGAGAATACGAATACCAGTTATGGCCAGGCTCGCCCAATATCGGCCAGCCTGCGCACGAGCTTACGCCCAACGGATTCCACGTGGGAATTGCTTTTCGTCTGCTACGGTAAAAATCCCTTAGCGCAAGGGAGTTTGCATCCAGCCAAAGTTGCTGGTGGCAGTTGTTGCAACTTGCTCGGGTTACTCCGGAAGCTCCAGCTTGCCTGTTATGTTGAAGTTCTGCGCGAGTACCGGTACGCCTGTGTTTGGCTGGCCTCCGCCGACCGAGATTTTGTACTCGCCCTCGGCGACGATGGGAACACCGTCTGCGGTAACCATGCTCAGGTCACGCGCGTTTAACTCAAAGCGCAGCCGCTCGGAAGCGCCGGCTTCCAGGTGAACACGCTGAAAGGCACGTAATGCACGCAACGGCGCTCCCGGTACCTTTGGAAAGCTGAGATAGAGCTGAGTTACCTCGTCACCCGCACGATGGCCGGTATTAGTGACAGTAACTTCAGCAGTCACCGGGCTGCCCGCAGTTACCGTTTTATTGGGGATGAAAAGTTTGCTGTAAGTGAAGGTTGTATAACTCAGGCCGTAACCAAAGGGATAGAGAGGCGCGCCCTCGAAGTATCGATATGTGCGGCCCTTCATCGCGTAATCCTCAAAGGGTGGCAACTGAGTTACATCCTTGTAGAAGGTAACGGGCAAGCGGCCGGCGGGATTGTTCTTGCCGGAGAGCGTTTCCGCCACAGCGGCGCCACCCTCCTCGCCGGGATACCACGCTTCGAGGATGGCGTTGGCATGAGCCTGAGCCCCGTTGACGCCGAGGGCGCTGCCGTTGGTTAGCACCACGACCAGCGGTTTGCCGGTGGCGGCCACGGATTCCAGAAGCGCCTGCTCGGGTTTAGGCAGGTCGATGCTGGTGCGATCGCCGCCCTTGAAACCTTCTTCATTCACCTGCATCTCCTCGCCTTCCAACTCGCTGGTGATGCCGACCACGGCAACCACCACATCCGCATCACGGGCCGCGGTCACCGCTGACGAATCGGTCGTGGGGTCAACCTTCGACCAGAGCAGCCGCGCCGCCGGGGCATTACTCTGGCCCTGGCCGTAGACCAGCAGCAACGGATAAGGCGTGCCCTTCTCCAGATGCACGTGGCTGAGCTTGGGTTCCACTCCGCCATCATGATTAGCCCTGGCTACTTGTTTGCCGTCGAGTGTGAGTCGGAAGAAGCCGGTTCCCTGAATTCCCAGATTGTATTCTCCAGTCTCCTGCGGCGTCAGCGTCGCATCCCAGCGGACGGCAAGAGGCTTCACTCCGGCAACTTCGCTGGGCAGCGGCGCGGCAGCGAGATCGATAACCGGCTCAATGCGCGTGGCGAGCGGTGCAGGCTTGTCCTTCTGGTTCGCTGTCGCCATGCTCAGCTTCGAGTAACTTGCCCTGACGCCAGGTTTGCCATCCGTGGTTAGTACCGCGGCGGGCACCAACGATACATCCTTGCGCAGAAACTGCGTGCCCGGCACGTAATTGATCGTGGCTGCTGGAAACTCAGCCCTCAGGCCTTCGAGCACGGAGACTGTGTGCGAAGGAATGCCGTTGTAATTGCCCAGCAGAACTTTAACCTGATCGGCAAGCGGACCGACGACTGCGATTTTGATTCCTGATGTGCGCAGCGGAAGCACACCATCATTTTTCAGCAGCACCATCGACTCGTTGGCGAGCTTGCGGGCCAGGGCGCGATGCCCAGCGCTGTCTAATAGCTTTTCGTCGATTGTGGAGTAAGGCACCATCTCCGGCGGATCGAACATTCCCAACTTCATGCGCGCCGTGAAGAGTCGCGTGAGGGCAACGTCGATCTCGCTCTCCTTGAGAAAGCCCTGCTGGACGGCATCAAGATAAGGTTTGTAGTCGTGATCGTCCGAGACCTTGTTGACGCTGTCTACACACTCGTTGTCCATGCCGCGCTGCAGGCTGATGGCCGAGGCCTCGGCCTGTGTGGGTTTGAAGTGATGGCCTTTGAAGATGTCGATCACCGCGCCGCAATCGGAAACCACGTAGCCCTTGAAGCCCCACTTGCCGCGCAATTGATTCTGAAGCAGAAACTCATTGGCGCAGGCGGGCTGGCCGTTGATGCTGTTGTAGGCGCACATCACGGAGCCGGCCTTGCCCTCGACAACCGTAGCGCGAAAGGCGGGCAGATAGGTGTCCAACTCGTCGTGCTTGCTCACCGGCACATCGGCAGTGTGGCGGGTCGGCTCAGGACCGCTGTGGACGGCAAAGTGTTTGGGCGTCGAAATCGCGCGGTAATAACGCGGATCGTCACCCTGTAGTCCAGTAACATAGGCCACGCCCATGCGCGCGGTAAGAAACGGATCTTCGCCGTAGGTCTCCTGGCCACGGCCCCAACGCGGATCGCGAAAAATATTGATATTGGGCGCCCAGAAGTCGAGACCCTCAAAGATGTCGCTATGGCCGGCGCGCACCGCTTGTGCGTGTTTGATACGCCCTTCGATGCCGATGATCTCGGCCATATGGTGAATGGCCGGCGTGTCGAAGGTAGCTCCCAGGCCGATGGGCTCGGGGAACTCCGTGGTGCCGTCGCGCAATACGCCGTGCAGCGACTCGCTCCACCAGTCGTAAGCCGGCACGTTGAGCCGCGGAATGGCTCGTGCCTGATTCACAAGCTGGGTGGCCTTCTCTTCAAGCGTCATCTGCCGCACCAGGTCGGCAGCGCGCTGCTCGGCGGGCAGGCCGGGGTCCAGATACGCGGGCTTTGCTTCCTGCGCCCCCGCCAGACACGCCGCCGCGCCGCACGCCAACATTGCCGCTATCCTTCGCAATCCAGGACTCTTCATCGCAATCCTCTTTTCAGTGGTCAGTTTTCAGTTATCTTTTGTCAGTAATTAGTATCGGCGAATACACCCGGTTTTGGCTTCCTGTTGCATCTAAAATTACGTTCCGAGTACTGCGGAAAACACCTTTGGGCAGGGATTCAGGCTATGATTCTTCCTTGCTGAAGCAGTCGCTTGCCGATTGCGTGTAACCTTTTGTGTGCCGGGACCGTAAGGTTAAGTAGAAGGGGGAAGGGCGGATGCGGAACGGAACGAGCGACGTCCTGAACCAGTTTCGACAAGGGGACGCGGACGCTTTCGAGGCGCTCTTTCACCAGCATCAGCGCGCGGTCTACGGCTGGATTCTGCGCATCGTCCGCAACCCGGCTACAGCCGAAGAGCTGACGGTTGAGACATTCTGGCGCATTCACAGGGCCCATGCGCGCTTTGATCCGGAGCGGGGCTTTGCGGGCTGGGCGCGGCGCATCGCTACCCGCGTGGCGCTTGACTGGTTGCGAACAAGCCGGACGGAGAGCGAACTGTCCATGGAAGCCTGCGCCGAAGTTGCGGCGCCGGTTCAGGCCGATCCGGCTGTAACCGCGGAGATTCGCCGGAAGACCGCGCTGGCCTTTGGGCGGCTACCACCCAAGCTGCGGATTGCAGCTACGCTGGCGGTTATCGAGGAGCTGCCGCAGAAAGAAGTGGCCGAGGCGTTGGGAATTTCGGTTGTAGCTATCAAACTGCGCATATTCCGCGCGCTTCGCTTGCTCAGAAAAGACTTGGAAGAACAAGGAATCACGCCATGAATGAACAGGATCGGGAACGTATGAAGAAGCTCTTGCGGCAGTCGCTGCCGCCAGTGAACAGCGGCGACGAGCCGGGACGCGATTTGTGGCCTGAAGTGCTGCGGCAGCTTGATGTGAATCTTGCCACGAAGTCTGGCGATTCTGTCTCGCACGGCTGGGTCTGGTTTGACGGGGCTTTGGCGGCCGGTATTGTAGGCCTCGTCGCGATTTTTCCGGCGGCGATTCCCATGTTTCTCTACTACCTCTAGAACCCGCGGACGCATGCGCCCGCAAGAAATGGAGAATGATATGAACACTCATCCTTATCTGCGCGCCTATCTGGCGGGCATCTTTGTTCCCACGCTGGTTCTGCCGATCATACTGACCGTGTTTATCGTTGTGCGGATCGTGCTCAAAGCGCCGGTCCCCATCGAGCAAGGGCTGATTTTTCCTATGGCTGTAGTGCCATCGCTTTTTGGGTTGTGGAATATGCTCTGGCTCGGCTCGCATGAGCGCACGCATCTGCCGATAGGTGTGCATGGGGCGGTGTTGCCGCTGCTGATGGCGCCGACAGGTGCGCTGGTGGCCACTTGCCTGCACGTGCTTGAATTCGGCCCCTACAGCGTCACATGGTTCCATGCTTTTCAGGTGCCTTATTCACTCATCGCGCCATGCTTTCTGGCCGCGCTGGCCGGTTACTACCTGGTGTGGAAGTACATTGTGGGCTTTTTGAACCGGGTGTTGGGGATTGCGTAAAGAAGAGTGTTCCCTTGTCTGCATACTGAAGCCAATCCACCTTGCGCATTTGTGTGATCACACGCGGCCCTCGGCAATCAGAAAGGAATGGCGTTGAGTTTTCGGAATCTAATATGGCTTTTTCCCATTGTCTTGACTCTGCACAATGCCGAAGAGGCCATTTGGCTTCCGGGCTGGTCGAAACGGGCAGTACTCTGGCATCGCCCCGTTACGCCGGGTTTCTTCCGTTTTGTCGTGACAGTCTTGACAGTCCTGGCCTTCGCCGTCACGTGGCTGAGCGCGGAATCGGGCAAACAGACGGTCTGGACCTACCTGGCCTTTGGATATATGGTTGCTGTGTTGGCCAACGTCCTGATTCCGCATGTCGCGTTAACCGTGGCGCTGCGCAGCTATATGCCAGGTGTTGCAACGGCCGTGGCCTTGAACCTGCCGGTGTTATCTCTGCTGGTAGTGCTTGCCATCAGGGAAGAATACGTTTCCGGCTGGAAGGCCGCAGCTTATTCGGTAGGCGTGGCTGGCATTCTTCTGGCATCCATCCAAATACTCTTCAATAAAGGTAAGATCCTGAATCTCTAGGCGCTGGGCTTGAAGAAGTTTTCAAGTCCGGCGCGCTGGGCGTGGGCGGCCATTGAGGCTTGGATTTCCAACGCCAGTGCAAGCGCCTCGCGCCCTTGACGCGCGGTTACCTGCGGCTCGCGGTGCGTTCGCACTGATTCCAGGAAAGAAAGAATCTCCAGCCGTAGCGGCTCGCCGGGAGTGACCGTAGGTTTGGAGAAACTCAAGCCTGCCTTCGATTCCGCAGGGCTAGTCAGTTGCGCGATTACGGCTGGATCGATTTTGGCCATGGCGGCAAACTGGGCAATCAAGGCCGGGTCAATCTTGGCCAGGTCGATTTTGCCCGATGCAATTCCCTCGGCAATGCCCGGCGGCAGCAGGCTTGCAACCTGCGGCGGGAGCGACGCGAGCAATTCAGCCGGGGGAGTCTTACCCGTGCCCGCGTCCACCTTGATGACAAGCAGGTCCTGTCGGGCGTAGTCGATGGAAACGTACTGGCGCGGCTCGAAGAAGCGTAGCTTGCGGACTCGTTCTGTGGATACGCGCGAGGCAGTGAAGTTGGCCACGCAGCCTGATTCAAACTCGACGCGGACATTGGCGATGTCCACCTTGGGCGAGAGAATCGGCAGGCCCACGGCGCGCACCTCGCGCACCGGAGAGGCGGCAAATGTGAGCACGATGTCCAGGTCGTGAATCATCAGGTCCAGCACCACGTCCACGTCCAGCGCGCGAGGCGTGAATACGGACAGCCGGTGCGATTCGAAGAACATCGGTCGGCGCAGTTGCGGCTGAATGGCCAGCACTGCGGGGTTGAAGCGCTCCAGGTGGCCGGGCTGCAGAATACGCTTGCCCTTGCCTGCGCGTGTAATCAGATCATCGGCCTCGGCGAGCGACGCAGCCAGAGGTTTTTCGACCAGCAAGTCCACTCCCGCATCGAGCAGCGCTGAAGCCACAGCATGATGATGCACGGTGGGGACGGCGACCGTGGCTGCGTCGAGCTTGAGGTCGGCGGCCAGCAGCTTGTCCACGGTCGAGAAGACGGGAATCGCGTATTTTGCCGTTGTCTCGGCGGCGCGCGCAGCATCCGGCTCGACGGCCGCAACCAGAGCGACGCCCATGCCCGCCGTTTCGAGCTCGCGGTAAACGCGCAAGTGGTTTTTGCCAAAGGCTCCGGCCCCGGCAACGGCAACGCGCAGAGGGGCTTCGCTCACCGTTGCTCCGTCCATCCTTGCGGCGCTCTGGCGGGCAACTCCGGTGCTTTGCCGAACTTCCCTGGCTCTCCGCCAGCCTGATTCTGCTCCGGCCCATGGCCTTCGACGGCCTTCAGGCAGCGGCTGTAGAGTTCAAGCAGTTGATTCACGTGCTCCTCGGGTTTGGGCCCGGCAGCTCCGCTGAAGCCGGTGGAAGGCGTGGCGGGCTTGCCTACGCCTGCCGTAACAGAGATAAACTTGAGCAGATCGAGGGCGATGTCTTCATTGCGCCTTGCGCCGAAACTCACGTTGGGTTGAACATCCATGCTGAATATTCTCCATAGAGGATGCTAGCAGATGGAGGGCGAGCATCTCATCTCACATCTGAATCGGCGCCACAAACATTGGTTTCCGCGATACCCTGAAGAGTATGCGGACAGCGTACATTGGGATGGGCGGCAACCTGGCTAGTTGGGCGGGCGCGCCGCAGGCAACTCTGGCGGCGGCGGCTTTGCGGCTGGAATCGCTGGGGCGGGTGACACGCCGGTCGTCGCTCTATTCGACCGCGCCGGTCGGCTTTGCCGCGCAGCCCCGGTTCGTGAATGCCGTGGTGGCGCTGGAAACAAATCTAACCCCGCGTGAACTTCTGAATGGCTTGCTGTCCATTGAGCGGGAGTTTGGCCGCGACCGGGTTGTGGGCTTCGCGAACGGACCGCGCACGCTGGACCTGGACATTCTGCTATTGGGAGATTTGCAAATCAGTGAGCCGGGCCTGGAGATTCCGCATCCTCGGCTGGTGGAGCGGGCGTTTGTGCTAATTCCATTGAATGAAATTGCTTCGCAAGTTGTTATTCCGGGTTGTGCAGAAACCGTCATGCAGTTGCTGGATTCCCAGGTCTTAAAAACGAGACCCTTCGGCAAGCTCAACGCAGGCTCTGGAGCACCCGGTCTTGAATCGGATGCTGTGGTCCGACTCTCATACAACGTCTGGGACGCCCGGTAGAATCATCTGGTGAGCCTTGACTTCAACGTACTGGCAACAACCGAAGCCGGAGGGCGGCGGGGGCGGATGCATCTGCCTCATCGCACCGTCGAGACGCCGGTCTTTATGCCGGTGGGCACGCAAGGGACGGTGAAGGCAATCTCGCAGGACGTGTTGGAGTCGCTCGGCGCGGAGATCATCCTGGGCAATACTTATCATCTTTATCTACGCCCCGGCCATGAAGTCATCCAACGCATGGGCGGGCTGCACCGCTTCATCAGTTGGCCGCGGGCGCTGCTGACCGACTCCGGCGGCTTTCAGGTTTTTAGCCTGAGCCAGCTGCGCAAAGTCACGGACGATGGCGTCAGTTTTCGTTCGCATCTAGACGGCAGCAGTCATTTTTTTACGCCGGAACACTCCATGGATGTGCAAATCGCATTAGGCGCGGACATCTGCATGGCCTTCGACGAGTGCACGGAGTATCCGGCTGACCGCAGCCGCGCTGAAGAGAGCTTGCGTCTGACGATGGCCTGGGCCAAGCGGTCGCTGGAGCACTTCAAGGCGCACCGCGACGAGGTGGTATGGCGCGAGGAGTTCGGCGGGCGGACACAGAGCCTCTTCGGCATCGTTCAAGGCGGAATGTATCGTGACCTGCGCCGCGAGAGCGTGGAGCGGCTCGTGGAGATGGATTTCGACGGCTACGCCATTGGGGGCCTCAGCGTGGGCGAGCCTCGCGAACTGACCATGGAGATGATTGCCGAAGTGTTGCCGCTTTTACCCACCGATAAGCCCCGCTACGTGATGGGCGTGGGCTACCCGGACGAGATTGAGCAGTACGCGCGCATGGGGGTGGACATGATGGACTGCGTGCTGCCTACCCGCGCCGCGCGCCACGGCTTGCTCTTCACCAGCGATGGGCGGCTGAACATTAAGGGCGCGCGTTACGCCGAAGACCAGGGTCCGCCCGACCCGGCTTGCGATTGCATGGTCTGTCGGCGCTACTCGCGGGCCTATCTGCGCCACCTGATGCAGTGTGGCGAGGCGCTATCGGGAACGCTGAACACAATCCACAATCTGGCGTACTACCTGGGAATCATGGAGCGGGTGCGCAGGAGCCTTCACTCCGAAGGGTGAAGGCTCTCACCTAGTCTCCGATGGATCCGCCGAGCATTTGCTTCAGCGCCTGGACATATTCGAGGAAGGCCGCTCGGCCTGCTTCGGTCATGCGGTAGAGGGTTTGCGGCTTACGCTGCACAAACTTCTTTTCGACCGTTACGTATCCGGCTTCTTCCAGCTTGGCGAGTTGCGCGCCCAGGTTGCCGTCCGTCGAGCCGGTCTTCGCGCGCAGCCAGGTAAACTCCGCCTCTTCCACGCCAGCGAGCAGCGAGAGCAGGGCCAGGCGCAGCTTCCCGTGGATCACAGGATTCAGCTCTGGCAGTTCAGGCATGGTTGGCCCCCTGTCTGCGCGCATTGGCTTCACGAATCATCAAGTAAACGCCAAAGACAATCTGGCAGAGGAAAATCGCGATCAGAAAAGCGATCGAACCCTGACGGCCGGTGCCGAAGCAGGAAATCACTGCTGCCGCCCACCAGACCACCGCGCAGGCAAACTGAAGCTTCCACTTAAGGATGATGCTGGATGTCGCATTCGCTGTTCCCACTAAGGTCGCCGCTACTGCTACGAAGATGCGCTCGTCCGCCAGCTTGCCGCTGAAACCGAGGGCATCCAGAAGAACGAACATCGAAATCGCCATGGAGATCCAGGCGGCCGAGATGGCGCGGTATTTGGTGGTTTTTGGCTTGTAGCCACACTTGCTTTGTCTGAGCCAAACAATGAGTGCCATCAGCACGCATGCGCTAATCATCGTGATGGGCCAGGCCAGGCCGTATTTGCACAAGCTCGACCATGCGATGGCGACGTAGTAGGCCACGCCCCACAGGACGAAGGTCCAGCCATAGCTTTCGGTGGTGCGCCGGCCCTCGGCGATCATGGTCTCAATCAGGCTGAGCCTGTCTTTCAGTTCCAACTCTTCTGCGTTTGCAGTCATGATGAATCTCCTTGATGGAATTGTGAAAACCAGAGCAATCCTTAATAAAGAGTACTCTATAATATAGAGTATTAAATGTCAAGAACTATTTTCGATTATTTTCGAGGACGGGATTGTAGTTATGCAGGAATGAGCCGGAAGGGCTGGGATTCTTGCTGGATGAGCAGGGCTGCTGGCCTTCGCCCGGCGGTGCGAAGCTCTCTTATCTGCTTGATTACGCGTTTGATAACCTCATCCCAGTTGCCTGGAGCACTCTGCCGGAAGAGCCGGGCGGACGGGTACCAGGGGGTGGTCTCCGTCTGCTGCATCCAGCGCCAATCGCTCAGGTGGGGCAGCAGAATCCAGACGGGCATGGCCATGGCGCCGGCAAGGTGCGCGATGGAGGTGTCGGTGGTGATGACCAGGTCGAGCGTGGCGATCAGCGCCGCCGTCTCGGCCATGTCGCGGTCGCGGCTGGAGCCGTCCCAGAGAACGACGTCTCCAGGCAGGGCGGCCAACTGCTCGGCGGCCTGCCCTTTTTGCAACGAAATCCAGGTGATGCCGGGAATGTGCAACAAGGGCAACAGTGTGGCCAGCTTGACGGAGCGCAGGCGGTCAGCCTTGTAGCGGGGATTGCCTGCCCAGCAAAGACCGACGCGTAATGGCCGCGCCGTAGTCAGATTGTTGGGTAGCACGCCGGGAAACTGCATCCTCTTGTCCGACTCAAGCTCCGGGTCGGCCCCCATGTAAGCGCCATGCCAGGGAACTGTTTCGACAGTGGTTCCGAAGACAGCGGGAAGGCTAAGGAGAGGGCACTCCAGATCGAACTGAAGATCGGATTGGGGCGGCCTGGCGCCCAGCTGTGCCGTCTGCGCATGGCCGGCGCGCACAGCGGCCAGCGAGGCCATGAGCCGCTCGACCGGTGGTTGCACCTGCAGGATGATCTGCCCGCCGCGGGCCGCGACCATGGACACGTAGCGGCTGAACTGGATGGTGTCGCCCAGTCCTTGCTCGGCGTGGAGAAGAATGCGGCGTCCGTCGAGGGCCTCGCCTTGCCAGCGGGGTTGGGAAAAGCGTCTGGGATTGCGATGAACCTCGCGGAAGCGCCAGCGGACCTCGTAGCCCGGCCAGCCTTGCAGCCAGTCGCCCAGACGCAGGCGGGTTAGCGATAAGTTGTAGAGCGCGCCTGGGCTGGCGGGATCGCGCTCGACGGCATGCTCCTGCGCCCGCAAGGCCTCGTCCATTCGCCCCAGGTCCAGCAGCGAATTTCCGCGATTGGAGACGGCGGCATGGCTACCTAGAGCCTCGGCCTGGTCGAATACGGCAATCGCCTCCTCGAAGCGGCCTTCCTGGTGCAGCAGGATGCCGTGCATGTTGACAGCTTCGGAGTTGTCCGGTTCGCGGGCAAGAGCCCAGCGCAGCCATTGCCATGCGCCGGCCGGGTCGCGCTCTGCCGCGCGAAACTGACACCAGGCCACCAGGGTTTCCACTTGTTCAGGATTGAGGGCAAATGCCTTATGGAGATAGGCTTCAGCCTCGGCAGGCCGGCGGCGCTCCCGCTCCAGAATTGCCAGGTTGACCCAGCCGGAGATCAGGTTGGGACGCAGTTCGACGGCCCGCAGCAGAGCGGCCTCGGCGTAGACCTCGCGTCCCTGTTCGCGCAGCAGGCTGCCCAGGTTGACCCAGGCGGCAGCAAAATCCGGGCGCAGGGTGAGAGCGCGGCGGTAGCGTGCTTCGGCCTCTGCGGGATTCCCCA
Organism: Occallatibacter sp.; assembly: GCA_050013195.1. Taxonomy (GTDB): domain Bacteria; phylum Acidobacteriota; class Terriglobia; order Terriglobales; family Acidobacteriaceae; genus Telmatobacter. The sequence goes on along the minus strand of JBEKFS010000021.1, from coordinate 5,613 downwards.
TGCGCGATAGCACAAAGCCAGCGGCAAACTCGGCCTCTGGCAACCGCGGGCAAATCGCCAGCGCCTGCTGATAGCGCGCCAGGGCCTCTTCATTCCGGCCCAGGCAGGCCAACGCATTGCCCAGACCCATGTGTACCGCGGCCAGCATCGGCTTACTGCGGAGCACCAGCTCAAACTCCCGGATTGCATCCTGGGGGCGGCCTGTGGCGAGCCTCAGCTCGCCCATGCCCATGCGGGCCAGCGCGTTCATGCCGTCCAGGCTGATGGCGTGGATGTAGGCGCGCTCCGCCTCATCGTTCCGGCCGGCGGCCTTGAGCGCCTGGCCGAAGGCAATCCATGAGGTAATCATCCGCGGCGCGGCGGCCACGGCGGCCCGGGACATCCTGACCGCGGCCTCTGGTTGGCCGCTGGCCAGCGCCACCAGGGTGATGCCCACCAGCGCCTGCGGATGGCAGGGATTCTCCTCCAACATACGCTGGCAGCCGAGCGCAACCTCGGTCAGATGGCCGGTCAACTCTTTTGGAAAACTCGTCACAGTTGTCTGCATCGTCACTGGAGATTGGAAATCGCCCATATCTGGACGCTAGGCAAGATGCGGCAGACACTCAACCGGAAAATGCGCGAAATGTCCTTATTGTGGTGTGATATTTCCCATTCTCCGGCTGGTTCGGATTTGGGACGAGGCTGGAGTGGCGTAAGCGATTCCTGCAAGGCGCAATCAGTGAAGGGGAGTATCCCAACCTATCTCCCCTTCACAGATCGATTCTTCCGCGCCTCAGTGCGGCAGCACCAGCAGTCCGGATTCCAGAAGTTTTTCCGTCAGCCGGTCCAGGGCCTGGGGAAACTTGTAGGAAATAGTGCGAACTCCCATCCCTATCAAGGAGGCTGCTTCTACTTGTGTATATTCCTGGAGCACGATGCGGCTGAGCATCATGCGGTCGAGAGAACCAAGCTGGTTGAGACATTTTTCCACGTCGAGGACGAAGATGACAGCGTCCTCGAAGGTGCGTATGGGACGGCTGGAACACCAGCCCCGGCCGATTGGATCGCCCAGGATGTTCGGTGCCCTTCCCACTTGCATGGATGCGTAGAGGTAACGGCGCAACATGCTCTCGGTATGCTTGCGGTAGAAGCCCAGGCTGACCAGCGGCACGGCAGCCGGGACTTTTACGGCCGGCTTGGCGGCTGGCGCCGCGGCCGGTCTTTGTTCCCACTTCCTCCGCTCTTCGTTCCCCGCCCTCTGTGGGCTGCAATCTTCCCAAACCACCGGCAACTGAAGGGCGGCGCTCATTGTGCACCTCCCCTTGCTTCCGCCACGGCCCAGACTCTGACCAGAGTTTTGCGCCCGGGCCGTTTACGGCTTTCCGGTGTTGGAAAGTCTTTCAGTTTGGCTTCACATTCCCTGCAGTAAACACTTCCTTGGGTCTGGGCGCGGTACCAAAGACAACCGCACCCCTCGCAAATTTTCAGATGCACGCACAAATCCATGACCAAATCTCCATGTTCTAGTTTTCTCCCGACGGCCTTCAACTAAAGTCTTATTTCCGCGGGGCAGAAAGAACCGGGTATGGCTGCTCAGGGTTCTAGTGCCCTGATGGGGGATAGCCTCCGGAATTCTCTCGTTTTTTGTCATGCTCATGGCGCGCAGATCCTGGAATTTCGGTGGTTGGCCGTCCCTTGACGCCTCTGCAGGGCGCTTCAGGGTGTGGAAGAGAAAGCCGGAATCAATGATCATTGCCCGGCAATTGTTCATTAGCCGCTGAAAAGGACACAATATCGCCCTTTTTCAGCCTTGCGGCAATGAAAAGTTTCTCACTAGATTCCCACAACCAATACCGGATTAAGTAAGCCAAATCTAGTGAAATAGTTCTCTTGCGTCAATCGGCTTGAGCGTATTTCCGCTTTCGCACTTTTCAATCCTACAGAAAGCGCCGACAATGAAGGCCAATCAGCCTTCATAGATTTCTGAGGGAAAATCAAGGGCGCATCTCCCTATTGCTGGTGGCGGATAATCCACAGATGAACTTTACGCAGATGCACGAAAGACTCCGCCTGGAACTGCTGCGCAGGATACAGCGAGGGACGGTCAGCGTCTCGCTGCTGGCGCGCCAGACGGGGTTCGGGCAGTCGCATCTGTCGAATTTTCTGCATAATCGGCGGCAGCTCTCGCTGGAGGCGATGGACCGGGTACTGGCGGCGCAGCACATGACGGCTGCCGATCTGTTGCCCGCCACCTACCAGCGCGAAGCCTCGCCGGAGGACGTGGAGAGCAACTCGATCCCGGTCGTCAGCCATACGGCGGCGCTCTTTGAGCCGTACATCCGGCCCTCGGCGGCGCAGGCCATGCTGCATCTGCCCGCAGGGCTCTTGCAGTCGCTTCGGGCGCGTGTCTCCAACCCGCGTCGCGCCTGGCAGCGATTTGTGGCAGTGCGCATTTCCGCTGCCGACGCGCTGCCGATGGAGCCGCTGGTATTGCCTGAGGCCATCACGCTGATTGACCGGCACTACAACTCGCTGATGCCCTACCGGCCCAACCGGCCAAATCTTTACGCCGTGCGCCACGGCTCTCATCTGACGCTGCGCTATGTGGACTTTGTGGCAAACCGGCTGGTGCTCAGGCCGCACAACATTGCGTATCCGGTGGATCTGCTGGAGGTGGATTCCGGCGTGCCGCCCAGCGAATTAATTGTGGGGCGCATTGCGTTGATTCTGAACGAACCGTAACCAACAGCTCAGAGCCCGTGTCCCGAATCAGGATTGTCGAAGCGGGTGAAGCGCGAAATGAAGTTGAGGTAAACGACGCCGGTGGGGCCGTTGCGCTGCTTTTCGATGATGATCTCGGACTTGGCTTTGTCGGCCTCGCTCATCTCCTCGTTGCGTTTGTAATAGGCATCGCGATGGATGAAGGCCACCACGTCGGCATCCTGCTCAATGGAGCCGGACTCGCGCAGGTCGCTCAGCATGGGGCGATGGTCGTCCTTGCGCTGCACGCCGGCGCGGGAGAGCTGGGAGAGTGCCACCACCGGCACGTTTAACTCCTTGGCCAGGGCTTTCAGGCCGCGGGAGATGGCCGAGACCTCCTGGGTGCGATTTTCGTATTGCTTTTTGCCGGACGACGGCACCGTGGCCGACATCAGTTGCAGGTAATCCACCACCACCAGGTCCAGCCCGTTCTGGATGTGCTTGAGCCGCCGGGTCTTGGCGCGCATCTCATCCAGCGAGATGGCGGCCGTGTCGTCGATGAATAAACGCGTATCGACCAATTCGTTCATGGCATTCCGCAGCTTGATCTGGTCTTCCCCGGCTATGAAGCCCTTGCGCAACTTGTCCTGGTCCACCCAGGCCTGACTGGCCAACATGCGGCGCAACAGCGACTCCTTGCTCATCTCCAGGCTGAAGATGGCCACAATCGCTTGATGGTTGATGGCCGCGTTCTGGGCGATGTTGATGGCCAGCGCGGTTTTGCCCATCGAGGGACGAGCGGCGATGATGATCAACTCGCCTTTTTGCAGGCCGCTGGTCTTTTTATCAAACTCCGTGAAGTCGGTGGCCAGGCCGGTGACCTCGCGGCTTTGCTTATATAAATTGTCGATCGATCCGAAGGAGTCTTTGACGATTTCGTCCAGCGACTGGAAGCCCTGCTTGAGTCCTTTTTCGTTGACCTCGATCAGTTGCTTCTCGGCGGCGCCCAAAACATCCAGAGCCGCCTCGCCCTGGTTGGCTGCCCGCGCAATGGCGTTGGAGCAGATGAGCATGAGCTTGCGCAGCATGCTCTTGTCCTTGACGATGCGGATGTACTCTTCGATGACCGGGCGGCGCGGCAAACCTTCGGTGAGCGAGGCCAGGTAAGCCACGCCGCCGATGGATTCGATCTCCTTGAAGCGGGCCAACTCGTTGGCCAGGGTGACGATGTCTACGGCGCGCTGGGAGTTCATCAACTCGGTCATGCGCAGGAAGATGCGGCGGTGCGAATCGAGGGAGAAGTCGTCCTCGGAGAGTTTTTCGGCGGCCTCGGCGTGGGCCGCGTTGTCCAGCAGGATGGCGCCGAGGATGGTCTTCTCGGCGTCGATATTGGCGGGCAGACCGGAGTCGAATGCGAGATTGGGGATCGCGGCCATGTTCTTCTCCATATCTTACGAGGTGGCAGCAACACAGCAACAGGGTGCGATGCAGGCAGTGGAGCGCGGGCTCCCAGCTCCGCACACCCCATCGTGGTGGTGCAAGATACCTCAAAAGATTGAAGATATATCATCTTCCTGATCGTGGGTGACGGCCGCGCTGTTCCTGACGGTAGAGTCGTTGGCAGCAGCGGTCTCCGCTGTTGCGCCCGAGTGTGGTTCCGGAGCCGGCGTGAGCAGAGATATATCCGTCACGATAATGTCGGTCCTGTACCGCTTCTGGCCCGACTGCTTGTCCTCCCAGTTGGAGGTGCTGAGGCGCCCCTCAAAAAGGACCCGGTCGCCCTTGTGAACACGATCACGGACCACCTCGGCCAGCTTGTCGAAAGCGACGACATTGTGCCATGAGGCGTGTTCGACGTATTCGCCGGTCTGCGTGTTTTTCCTCTGCTCGTTGGTGGCCACGGAGAATTTTGCGACCGCGTAACCGTTGGAAGAGACCTGGAAGACTGGGTCACCGCCTGCGTGGCCCAGTATTTGCGCCTTCGCGAATGACTTGGACATAAATGAAGCTCCTTTTTGCTAATTATGAAATTCGGTGTCACTGGAACCTCTCCAATGGGTAGAAATGGCCCAAGACAATCTGGACAATGAACGACCGGAGAGGGCAAGAGAAATGAAGGGTGGAGAGTACGGAGTTGGCTCCTCCGCCGGGGCACGGTGTATCGAAACTGGTGTGCCTATGGGCAGCCCCTGCCAGAGTAAGCACCTGTCGAGTTGAGAAGTCCCGCACCGCCTGCGTCGGCAGCCGCGCTTGAACCGTTTGCGCCCGAGGTCATCCCGACCACGCGCATTCCGCGCCATGGCCAGCTGTGTATAGTAGCCGGTCCATTGGCGCTATTGGATCGATCTTTCATCAGGCATGGTGGCGATGATGGTGGTGGCCGTGGTGATGGTGCTTGTGAGCCGCGAATACCGGACTGGCAAACGCCATCAGTAGAAGAGATACAGCAAGTATCTTTTTCATAGATTCCCCTGTGGGCATCATAGACATAGAGGAAACGCAAGCGGAAGGTCTACAGAAGCAAAATCTGCCGGCTCAGGCCGCCCTCCGCCGCGCGGTAGCGCGCGCGAGGCGGCGGCGTTGGTCGGGGTCGATGATGAGGGGAACCATGCGGACGGTTGTGGCGTTCCAGAATGCGCCCTGGCAGGGGATACGGCCGTAGCGGAACAGGCGGGTGAGCATGGAGAGCGCAGTGACCGCCAACGTCTGATTAACAAACGGTTCCTGGGCGTTGATCGCTGCTGCGGCGCTGCAGCTTGGCAACGGGTCTTCTTCCTCGTCCAGCATCTCCGGAAACAGCTCGGACACGGTCCGCAGCCGGTCTTTATGCCGACGGTTGCGTGAGTTCAGGGGCTGACCGAGAACGAACTGGCCGCTGGAGTTGTTGTTGCCCAGGTCCAGGTAATAGCTGGTGCTGGAAGTGGAGCTGGT
>JBEKFS010000020.1:0-34900 GCA_050013195.1 Occallatibacter sp. | reverse complement strand
TTGTCGCGCAATTGTCTCGGCTCGGTTGATGTAATCGATAAAACGCCTTTGCCGAACTTTGCTTTCAGGTTCGTCGGCGTGTCGCAAAATAACAATTTGCCTTGATGCATCAGCGCGACGCGATGACAGCGCTCCGCCTCGTCCAGGTACGCTGTCGAGGTCAGAATCGCCACCCCCTCCGCGACCAGTTCATAAAGAATGCGCCAGAAGTCACGCCGAGAGACAGGATCGACGCCTGTAGTCGGTTCATCGAGCAAAATTACCTTGGGCCGATGAATGAGTGCGCAAACCAGGCCGAGCTTCTGCTTCATGCCGCCGGAAAGCTTGCCGGCCAGGCGTTTGCGAAACTCGATCATGCCCGCCGCTTGCAGTAATTGCATGGCGCGCGTTTCTCGCTCGGATTTGTTGACACCGAAAAGATCCGCATAGAAGCGAATGTTTCCATCCACTGTCAGGTCTTCGTAAAGCCCGAAGCGCTGCGGCATATAACTGAGAGCATGCTTGGCCCCCTCCGGATCGAGCGCCACGTCGAAGCCTGCGACCGTAGCCGTGCCCGCGTCAGGCGGCATGATCCCAGCTAACATGCGCAATGTGGTCGTCTTCCCTGCCCCGTCGGGGCCAACCAACCCAAAGATCTCTCCGGCATGCACGTCTAAGCTCAGAGCATCGACGGCGCACACGCCGGGAAAGCTCTTGCTCAATTTCTCAATCACAATCGCGGATTGGAGCGAATCCATCATCTTTGCGTGGCCGCGGATGAGCCTGGATTCTGCTTGGACGCTGTTAAATCAACACGCGCATCTGCGGGCATACCCGGTTTCAATTCATGATTTGGATTGTCGATGTCGATCTTGATGCGGTAAACGAGCGTTACTCGCTCCTTATAAGTCTGTACGCTCTTGGGAGTGAACTCAGCGTCAGAGGAGATGAACGAGATGCGCCCGTGATACTGCTTGCCGGGATAGGTGTCCGTGGTGATGTTCACGTTCTGGCCCCAGGCGATGCGGCCCAGATCTGTCTCCGCGACGTAAGCCCGCAACCAGATGTGGTCGAGATCCGCCAGTGTTACCACCGGAGAGCCAGGCGCAACCACCTCTCCTAACTCCGCCTGCCGCACGGTCACCACTCCGTTTGATGGAGCGAGCAGCTCGGTGTAACTCAGATTTACCTTAGATAGACCCAGGCTGGCATTGGCCTCATTGAGATTAGCGCGAGCAATGGTGATATCTTCCTTGCGGCTGCCTTCGACAGCTTCGTTATAGCGCTGCTGCGCAGCCTTGAAAATAGCCTCCGCGCGCTTCAGCGCGGTTGCCGCCTGATCACGCTCCTGTGCTGATATTTCATCCTTGGCGTAGAGCTGCTGCGCTCGCTCATTGTCCAGCTTCTTTTGTTCCAGATCTGCCTCGGCATCAATCATCGTTTGCTGTGATGCTTTGACTTCCTGATGACGTGTTCCGGCAAGAGTAAGCGCAAGATTCGATTCGCGCACGCTGACCGTGGCTTGGTCGATGCGTACCCGCTGTTTGAAGTCAGCGTCGTCCAGCCGCGCCAGCAGCGCGCCCTGCGCCACCTGCTGACCCTCTTCGACCGGCAGTTCAACAATGCGTCCTGGCACCTTGAAACCCACCAGGCTCTCATGCGCTTCAATGTTGCCGGAAAGCGTGAGCTGGTTTACCGGCGCAGATTTATGTGTCAGTTGCGGGTAAAAGTACACGCATGCCGCAACGGCCGCAGCCAGCAAAATCACAATTGGAATAACTCGCCTCATCGCTTCAAACCTCACAAATAATGCCTTCGATAGCTGTCCAGTCGTCAACGATTCCCCATGAACTCAAGAATGTTCTTTTCCGTATCGCCCATCGCGCGCGCCAACGCAAACTTGGCGTCCACATGGCTGCTGACTGCAAGAATATAGTTCTCCTCGGCGCGCGCCAGCTCGTCCTGCGCAGTGACCACCTCGACATTGTTTGCTGTGCCCGACTGAAAACGATCCTGCGCCAGCTCCAACTCGCGCCGCGCCAATTCCTGCCCTTCCCTGGCCACGGCTACTTGCTCGGTTGCTGAATCCAGATTCAGAAGCGCCTCGCGTAGATCCTCCTCAATGCCGCGGCGAAGATCGGCAATCTGATCGTCAATGCGCTTCACGCGGCTGACAATCTCCTGTGCCTCCCCATTGCGATCGCGGTCGAAGAGAGTAAAATCGATCTGGCCTTGCAGCAGGCCCGTACTCGCAACGCTGCCGATGCTGCGCCCAATCTCTCCAAAATTTCCGTTGATGCTTAGCTTGGGATAATAGCGCGCGTGGCTGGCGCGTTGTTGCTCTATCAGTCCCTGTCGCTGGCTGGCAAGCGACAGATAGTCTGCTCGAGTCAGCAGCGCCGCGGACTCAAGGGTTTCAATCTCCGGTTGTTGTAAGGCCTGATAATTGAGCGGCTCCGTAAGTTCGAGAGGCGTGGCAGGACTCATGCCAAGGTAGCGCGTCAACTCCAGCAGCGATTGCTTCAACTGGTTTCTGGCTATCAGCAGCGCCTGCTTGTCGTTTGCCAACTGAACCTGAGCGCGCAGCACATCCACTCCCGTCGCTGTTCCCGCGTCATGCTTGTCTTTGGCTAGTTTGTACAATGTGCTTGAATCGGTCACTCGCGATTGCGCGGAATCGGCGCGCGCCGCTGCTGACTGGGCGTTCAGATAGAGCGCGGCAACGGCGCGCACAATTAGGTCACGCGCATCGCGATAGTCCATCTTTCCGGCATCAAGTGCCCGTTCGCTGGCCTTGAATCCCCTATAGCTTTGCAGATCGACAATATTCTCCTGCGCATAAACGCGAAAATCGTAATTCGAGAGCGGCCCAACCACCTTCGGAATAGGAAGTCCGGTAAAGGAGAGTCCCTGGGCCTGCAAATCGTGATTCTGATAATTTGCATAGACTTGGGCGTTCACGCGCGGAAGCAACGCGGCCGAAACGCGGCGCATTCGCGTGCCTTCTGCCTCTTCAACTCGTGTGCCAGCAACCAGCACATTCAAGTTGGCTTGAAGCGCCTTCTGAATCGCGTCTTGCAGCGTTAGCCGATAAGCCGCAGGCTGCTGCGATGCGGCGGTCATTCCTGCTGCTAGGCAGGTCAGACAAAGAAATACGACAATACGGAGGTTGATGATCATCGTTTCTTCTCTAAACATGAGAGGGTGATGCCTCTCCAGAAGTGTTGAAAGCTGTTTTCGATACGCACTTTGAGCGCGGGCGTTTCATCCAGCGACCATAGCAGGACTGTTCCCATGCAGATTTGCATAAGTTGCATCGCAACCTTTTCCTTTTTCAGCGTTGGGTCTATCTCTCCGCGCTCCTGTCCTGACGCCACAATCTGCGCAATCATTTTGCGGCCCTCCCGCATATTGTGTTCAATGACAGTGCGCACACTCTCGCTGGCCAGAAACGAGGAAATGAAAGCGCGCGCCAGGCTGGGACTGCGTCCGGGCTCCTCAACGAGTCGGCGAACCAGCCGATGCAACACGGAGTGAATCGTCTGCTTGCCCTGCCCGGTGGCGGAGAGTGCTTCCCTCACCTTGCCAAGCTGCACCTCTGCCATCACGCTCAGCACGTGATCCTTGCTGTCAAAATAGTTAAAGAAGGTTCCCTTGCCCACGTCCGCCGCTTCGGTAATATCTTCCACCGTAACGGAAGCAAATCCGCGCTCGGCAAACAGTTGCAAGGCACAGCGGAAAAGACGCAACCGGGTTTCTGCGGCTCGCCGCTGGCGGCGTCCGGCGCCTGGATGCTCTGCCCGGCCGTCGGCAGTCAGAGTCTGGACGAGCGAGGCGGTGCGTTTGTTGTGACCGCCACTCATATTCGAATGATGGACATTACTGACCATAAGTCACTTATATCGGACATAGCGCATGCTGTCAAGAATATATTTGTAGACAGCATGCATTTTCCCGGCCGTCCCTTCCTGCACTGCCTGCCGGATTGGACGTCCGGAATCCGCGATTTGAATTGATTTCCGGCGGTATGATCGTTATCTAAGATCCGGCATCGTACCGGCAAGTCTAATAACCCTATTTAAATGCAGGAGATATCGTCTGTTTGCGCCCAAATGTGCAGGATGGACGCCGAGTCCTGGGAGGTACTCTTGGGGGGATATTTGGACGGAGATTACTTGCCCGAGCTAGGTATCTCAGGGGATAGATACACCACGGACGGATGTTGAAGTTTGCAAAATGCTGACTACTGGCCTCGGTAATGAAGGCAAATAGGCAAAGTCATCGTCTTCTGACTCTAGAGCTCAAGGCATTCTAAGCGGGATATCGGCTGAACCCATGCGTCCGGTGGCATTGTCGCGGACGATGAAACGAAGGGTTGATGCCTTTGCCGACGGCTGCGCGGTGAAGGCAAAGTCAGCCGTCTTGACGGGATCGGTTAGATTTGCGCCGGGCTTCGCGCTAGCCTTCATGCCGTGCAATGTGTGGCCGAGCATGGCGTTCTTCGCGCTGAGCGAAACTGCCATGATGTAGACCGAGGCCATCGAGCTGCCGTCGTCTTTCGTCTTCCAGGTCAGGTTTGCTGCGCCAGTATGAACGATGTAGGTGTTCGGCGGCGCATTAAGTGAGGCATCCGGCTCAACGGTGACACGAATGCCGTTCAACGGCAGGGCCGTCTCGGCCGCGGTGGTCAGGTCGTAGGCGGCCGTGGCTGTGGCTTTCTCCTCCTGGGTTTCGCCGGAGTAGTAGCCGCTGCGGGTTGTTGCGGTAAGGCCGGGGCGCAGGCAGACCACTCGGATCTTGCGATACTGAGACATGGCTTCGCTGCTGGAACTGGGCGTATAGGAGATGGTGTAGTAGTGAGCGCCGAGGTCAGCTGACGAGGCAATCTGCTTTCCGATATCGTTTCTGCCGCGAACTACGCGGCCTCCTGTCACTGGCCCGAGCCTGTCGAAGTCGTCGTTGGCGCCGAAGGGATCGAAGTTACCAGCCAGCGCATCGCCCGCGTTCAGAAGAAACTCCGCCTGCGAGCTGTCGGTGATCTCAGTCATGCCCACGGCAGTGCTGGAGGGATCGACGGCATAGAGGGTAACATGAGTGTCGAGAAGTACGTCCGTCACGTGCTGTAGAGCGTCCTTGACCTCCTGGGCATCATCACCGTCAATCGTAGTGGGGTTGATGGTGGGAAAGCCGCCGCCTACCCAAATCAGGTTTTTGCGGCCGGGAATGCGGGAATAACTCTGGGCGATCTCTTCCAGCGCGCGTAGTGATTGGTCGAGCCGCTCAATAGGGCCGTACTCGGCCTTGCCATTCACCTCCAACTTCCAGGGGTACTCGGCTGGAGCGGCGGTTACGGCGCGTAAAAGGGCGTCGCGGTCGCGTGTGAAGCCCTGCAGCAGCTTAAACCGGTTGTCATAGACGGTTAGCAGGGTCGTGGGCTGCGGTAAAAGCGTGGGCTGGCTGGCAAGATAGTCATGCAGGCAGCGGCGCGCATACGAGCTGTCGGCAAAATGCGTATTGAGTTGATCGAAGACCAGCACATCTACCGGAGAGTGGCCGAAGCTAACCGGCTGCGCGGGATCGAAGACGGCGGTAATGCCCTCTGCCACTGAGGCTGCTGGCAAGGTGTGGGACGTTGGCAGATCGAGCGTGCGAATGTGCTGCAGCTGATCGTCCTCAAAGACTTGAAAGTCCTTGGTGGTTAGACCGTCGACTGGCTTGCCAGCCTTGTCAGTGACCACAACGTCGAGGACCACCAGCCGCGCGTTAACGGTGAACACAAAAGGACCCGCTGCGTGCGCTGACCCCGCTTTGGGTGCTGACGCGGATGTTTGCGCGCAGATCAACGGCAAAAAAACGACAGGCGTGGTGGCGAACAAGAAGGCAGCCCCAAAAAACATGAGGTCAAGGCAGTGAAAGCGGCGAATGACTGGCAGCAGTGGCAAGTTATGCTCTTTTCTAAAGGCCGCCAACACCGGCCCTGTGCGATTGTTCCTGGAGTTATTGACGGAAAACACATCGGAAAGGCCGACTATTATCTCCCGTCAACTCATCAGAATCGCGTAAGATTTCAGTAGATTCCATTTTAACGAAGGTAGGCACCTAATGAACAGATTTTTGATTGAGCGGGTGATGCGCGGCGTGGCTATCGGTGTGTTTTTACTGTGCTTGGAGGCTCCACTGGGCTGGGCCTGGGGACACGAGGGCCATCGCCTGACTGCGCTGGTGGCTGAACAATATCTGACGCCGGAAACTAAGGCCCAGGTAGTCCTGCTTTTAGGCAAGGAAACTCTGGCCGATGTCGCGCCATGGGCGGACGATTATCGCGAGGAACATCCGGAGACACGCAAGTGGCACTTTGTCGATATTCCCAGTACCGAGGCGAAATTTGACCGCAACCGCGATTGCCCCGTCTCCCAGGCGGACCCCAAATTGCCCTGGCGCGACTGTGTCACCGATCGCATCCTCTACTTCGAGGGGCGGCTGGGCGATGAGTCGCTGAGTTTGAAGGAACGAGCTTTTGCTCTGAAGTTCCTGGTGCATCTGATTGGCGACATCCATCAGCCCTTTCATGCCCTGGGTGATGCGCGCGGAGGCAACGGCATCGCCGTCAGCTTTCTCGGTTCCAGCAGGTGCGACTCATACAACTGCAATCTGCACGGTGTATGGGATGACATGATTATCGAAGAGCAGGGGCTGAATGAGAAGAAATATACCGAAAGGCTGCTCAAGGAGATCAAGGATAACCAATGGGAGAGGATGTCCGGTGGCGAACCCACAACCTGGGCCAACATCTCCCATCACTATGCGGTGGAAGCCATGGTCCCCAATGGCGCGCTGATTACACGGGAGTACGTAACGGAGGAGTCGAAGGTTGTGGATGCGCAGTTGGCGCTGGGCGGCCTTCGGCTGGCGCGGGTGCTCAACCGGATTCTTGGAACGCCCGAGACGCCCGCGGCTCCGGAGACCCATCCAGGACCGGTTTCTCTGCCCAAGCCTGCAGTGGAAGTCGCTCCCGCTGCTTCTCCCACTCCAGCGGCGACACCGCAACAAACGCCGCAATAAGATCGATACCGGCAAGAGCAAAGGGCGGCCGATTTGGCCGCCCTTTGCTCTTGCTGGAATGGAGATGCGATTAGAAGTGCAGCCTGAGCGCTATCTGCATTTGGCGGGAGCTGTAAGCCCAATTGCTATTGGAGTTGGTGTACGTCCCGAAAGCCGCATATGGAGTCAGATTTGTGCCACTGAGCGTATACGCCTCATTCTCGACGCCGGTGATATTCTGATGGTTCAAGGCGTTGAACACTTCGCCGAAGAGTTCAAGGCGCATGCTGTCAAAATGCGGGGCCTTGAAGTAGAAGTTCTTGCCCAGACGTGAGTCAACCACAATGGTGGAGGGCCGGTTGTAGCTGTCGCGATCAATCCATGGAAGGCGATCCGCGGTTGAGCCAGAGCCGTTCAAACCTCCATATGCCGGATTGACCGCGCATACCCCAGAGCCCGTTACGGTAACCGCTGCTAAAGTGCAGCCATCGGTTCCGATCGGGACTGTAAGACCGGTAGTGTTGGTCGCGCTCCAGGCCGATACGGAGCCTGAGACGTAAGGAGTATAGGGCAGCCCGGTTTGTACCTGTACCATCGGAGCGATCCGCCAGCCGCCAATTACCTTGTCCTTCAGGCCGTGGAAGTGCGTCTGCGGCTGATAGACCGCAGCGAAAACAAAGCGTTGCCGAACGTCCAGCGAGCTGTTGCCGTGCTCCAGCTTCAGGTTGGTCGGATCCAGCGCGTTGTAGCTGGGAACCACCGTGGAAAGATACGGGTTATCATCCAATGCGTGCGACCAGGTGTAGTTCGCCATTAGGGAGAAACCATTCTCGTAGCGATGGTTCAACTGAACTGCCAGCGCGTTGTAGCTGGAGTTCACATTGCTCTGAACATCGAGTATCTCGCCATAGGCTGGATTCGGTCGTGTGCTCTTGGCGGTTCCCACAGGCTGCAGGAATACCTTCGTGGAGAATGTCTGGCCAACTGCAAACGGAACCGTCTTGCCGCCATGTGGCTGTGTGACGTAACCGCTTTGCGGTGGTATGGGAAATGTGGAACTGGAGTACGATGGCGTCGATGTGGCACTGACCCCATAGGTTGTCGTGCCGGAGGCTACGGTTGGCGCGGTGATGGTATACGTGTAAGTGCCGGTAGCGCTCAACGAGAAGTTGGTATCGAGCGCACTGGGAAGTTCGCGACCAAACGATGACATGTATGTCACAGCAAAGACTGTATTGTGGCCAAGATCCCGCTCGATGGCCAGATCGGCCTCATGTACCTGCGGATTCTGCATGTGCGGATCGAGATATGCGACCGTGGTAGTAGGAGGGGTTGGCGTTGAGAGCGCGCCCAACGGGCTGACCGGTACAGAAGGCGTGCCGGTCGTCATTTTACCGGCAAAGCAGTTATACACGTCCGTCATGCTGTTGACCAGGTTCGGGAACATCGGACCGCAATGTCCTGAGTACAGGCTGGCGGTGTTGCCGCCGCTGCTGGTCAGATTGATCTGCGCATTGGTCGCGCCGGACTCCATATAGGTTTGCAGGATATTCGAGTTGATAATGCGCCCAAAGTACATTCCGTAGCCGCCGCGCACCGTCGTCTTGTTGTTGCCAAAGACATTCCAGGAAAAACCGATGCGAGGAGCTATATTGTTGCGATCATCAGGCCGGTCGGCAGTCTGCGGCAGTGCGCCTGTCCCAATCCCCGCGGAATAACTGGTCCCGGCAAAGGCGGCCACTAATGCAGGGTTCCCGGTATTCGGTGTGGGATTTGGTGGAACGTACTCGTATTCGTAGCGCGCGCCTAGTGTCAATGTCAGGTTGGGCCGAATCCGCCAGTCGTCGGTCACATAGCCGGCATATTCGCGCGTTGCAATATCGCCAACAGGATTGCCGAAAGCCTGTCCGTAACTGTAATACAGCGGTGTGTAGCCCGTGCCGCCCAGTCCCGTAGTGGCGTGCAGGTAGTCGGAGATGAAGTCATAAGAGTAGTCAAAGCTGTAGTTGCCATTGCCGTCATAGAGGTTGTTCACATAATCAACTGCCCGGTTGAACTCCAGGCCAGCTTTCGAGATGTGATTCCCGTGGCTCCATGTCATGCCGTCGAGCAGTTGCAAACGCCGTTCGTCGGGGTCCGCACCGCGGTCCAGGTCCTCGTTCTTCCCGATATTGAAGCCTTCCTGGAACTCGTAACCAATGCCGACCTCCGCGGGCTTACCGAAGGAATTGTTGGCCAACGGAAGTTCGTTGGGTAGAGGCGTATCCGAGTAGGTGTACTCGAAGTCCCGGCCGTATTGCACCAGCGCATCGTTGATGATCGAATTAGACAGGACCGAGGTCAGCCGTGCGATGCCAAAGTCCTCCTTGACATAGTCGTTGCCAAATGATCCCCGGCCATAGAAGACAGAAGTCTGCGTCTGGAAACCGTTCGGAGAGGAATCACGCATGCGGTTGTACATCAGCGAGAGGCGATTACGGTCATTGATCTGGTAGTCCAGCTTGGGTAGGTTGATCACCTGATCCAGCACGCGCGGAACCGTGCCCAGGTAACTGCTGACAATGCCCAGTCCCGCCTGGTAGTAAGCTGAGCCAGCTTGGAAATTCACGCCCAATGCCGCCGCGAGCGCGCAGGAACTGTAGTCACCTTCAGTTGAATAAGTGGGGGTGCCGGTGGCGGTGAAAGTATGAATCGTACTGCCCGTACCTGTACAGGTCTCACCGGATGGCAGAGTCGCGTTTGAGATGGCAAAGGTGTCATTCGGATCCGGAGCGCGGCCGGTGCCGGGGAAGTTGCGGCGCACCTGATCGTACGCATAGAACCAGAATAGCTTGTCATGGCGTAGCGGACCGCCCATGCCGAAGCCCCACTGCTTGCGCCAGTCTGTGGGCTGGTACGGAACCTGGTTGTAGCCCCCACCTGCGACCGGAACGGTCAGCAAGGTATAGGGGTTGACGGCTCCGCCTAGATCGAGGTCGCGATCATAGAAGAACAGCTCGCCACGCAGTTGATTGGTGCCGCTCTTGGTCACCGTATTGATCACGCCGCCGGCCGAACGGCCATATTGTGCCGAGTAGTTCGAGGTGTTAACCTGAAACTCCTGAATAGCAGCCTGCGTAATCGAATAGGAGACACGCGTGCGCCCGCGGGCTTCAGAGAAATACGCCTGGTTGTCATCCGCGCCATCCACTGTGTTGTTGTTCAGCAGGAAGCTGATGCCGCGGAAGCTGAGCAGGCCAAAGCCGTCGGAGTTGTTGACAACGCCGGGAGTCAACAGCGCAAATGTCGACCATCGTCGGCCATTGATCGGCAAATTGTCGATCGATGCCTGATCGAGGGCCGTGGAGATGTCGCTGGACTGGGAATGCAGCAGCGGCGTCTCAGCGGTGACGACGATGCTGTTGGTCACCGAGCCGGGCCTCATAACAGCCGAGACCGTCGACAGACTGCCAACTGTCACAATGATGGCAGTTGCCTGATAGGTCTCGAAGCCCTCGACAACAAAGGATGCGCTGTAGGTGCCAGGCTCCAGTTCGGAAACACGGTACTCGCCAGACGAATTGCTCTTGGCGGTGCGCGTGACGCCCGTTTCGAGCGACTTCACGGTGATGGTGGCTGCGGGCAGAAGCGCGCCACCGGTATCGGCGACCGTGCCTCCGATAGCGCCCGTAGTCGCCGACTGTGCGTGAGCGAAGTAAAGCGGCTGGATGAGCAGGCAGACAGCCAAAAGCGAAAACCGAAGCGGATGAGATAAGTGACGACGGCTGGCGATCAAGTTGGTTCTCCTAATAAGACAAATGCAATGGCAAAACGTTTGCTGCTTGCGACTTTGATCGAAGGGAGGAGAGAAGGCTGGCAAGATTTCCTTTCACTCTCCATCCCTTCAACCAGGGATAGTTGACGCTGACTACTGAACGGTCAGCGAAACGTTGAACTGCTGCGTGACGCCGCTGGGGTAACCGGTGAATCCTGTTCCAGTAGAGACTATGGTGATAGTCTCAGTTCCCGCCGGAGTTCCAGGCGTAATCTTGCCTCCTCCGCATCCTGAGAAGCCAAGGCCAATCAGGCATAGAGCGAATAGCAGAAGGAAACGAGAGCCGCGCAGGAACTTGCGGCGAAGCCGGCTGAAACCAAACAGAAGAACGAGTCCTGGAAGAGCGGCCAGGCTGAATGGAAGCTTGCCTGATCCAACGATCCCCGACGGCCCGTTATTGCGCGAGAACGTGTTGACTGGCGCCGTGGTGTTAATCGTTACGGTGACCAGGATCGGTGCGCTCGAGCCATTCGGGCTATAGGGGTTAGGCGAAAAACTGCAAGTGACCGTTGACGATGGCGTAGTGCAGGAAAACGTGATGGTCCCGTTGTAGCCATACATGGGGGTCAGAGTAAAGGACATGATGCCGCTCTGCCCTGGCTGGATCGTGAGCAGCGAGTTGGTCCCCGCCCCAGATACCACCGCAAATGTGGGAGCTCCCGAAACGACGACGACCGGAGCCGAGGTAGAGGTCAAGAAGTTTCCGTCTCCTTGGTAAACCGCGGTCACCGAGTTGTTGGTCGATGCGCCCACGACAGTGAAGGTCGTCGTCAGGGTAGCAACGCCACTGCTGTTGACCGGCTGAGGGGATCCGATCTGCGTTTGAACTCCGCTTACTGTGTTGAAGAAGGTGACGGTCCCGGTGGGAACCGTGACGACTGCGTAGTTGTACACACTACTGACAGTGGCCGTCAGGATAACTTGTTGCGAGTTATTGACGCTTGTAGCGCTAACGCCGAGCGCTGTCACCGTGCCGTCTTTAATGATCGTGAGCGTGCCGCCTGGCGTACCACCGGGACCGTTAGGTCCAATGGTCACCGTGTAGTTGGCGAGAGCGCCTCCAGTCACCTGGGCCGAAATCAGATACTGCCCGGCAGGTGAGCTTGCAGTGGCCGTTGTGCTGTAGGTCACGCCAATCAGGTCGCCGTTTTGGACTCCGCCCAAGCTTCCGGTAGTGACTGGATTCGGAATCGGAGCGTCGAAATTCTTGCTCGCGGGGTTGACCGTCACGGTGAGAGGCGCCTGAGCCATCGTGAAGTTCAAGGTGCTGCTGGTGCTGGCCGAGGACTCCGTATCTCCTCCGTAGTAGGCGTAGATGGCGTGCCCACCTGCACTTAGGCCCTGAATCGACAAGGATGCAGTCGATGTCGTGGGGGCCGTTGCGGTAACCGTTCCTGGGGTCAGCGCAGCGTTAACCGGTGTGGAGCTGCCGTCGATGTAGACCGAAACATTTCCCGTCGGTGCCGGCAAACCATCGCCGACCGACACAACCATGTTCACAACGACAGTCTGCCCGTAAATCCAGTTTGTTTGCCCGGCCGGCACGGTCGTGCTGATTACGGTCGTCGTCGTGTCATTTGGCTGAATGCCGCTTCCAAAGAGCGTCAGCGTCGGTTGGGCAGCAGGTGAAGTGGAGTCGAAGGTGAAGGTCGCGCTCAGATTTCCAAGTGCCGCAGGGGTGAAGCTGGGCGTAAGAGACACGCCATAACCAGTCGACGGGAACAAGGGGCTGCCGGGAATCAAGGACGGCGTCAGATTGAACGAGCTGGTATTGGTGCCGTTTGCGCCGCTTTCGGCCCAGAAGTTCGAGCCGAAGGTGGCTGGCTGGTTGCCCATGCTGATGATGTCTGCCGTCCCAGTATTGGTTTGTGCGGACTGGAGGCCAATGGCCGTCAGTGCGTTGCCCAGATTGAGGTTTGCGTAACTGCGCACGTCTTGGTAGATCGCGTTGTTGGTGCTATCCGAAACGTAGAGGGTGCCATTGCACTGGACCCCCACGTCGGTCGGCGCACCAAGCCCACTGAGGATGGTGATCTGATCGCTGCTATTCAGCGTGCCGCTCTCGTTGGGCAGGAAGACAATACGCTTGTTGCCCTTGTCGGCAATGTACAGGCTGCCCGCCGGGTCCAAGGCCACGCCCTGCGGCGCGGAGAGGCCCAAGCCCAGTGTCACTGGGGTGCTGTTGGGGGCAAAGGGAATCTCGATTATCGAGTTTCCGTTCGTATTGGCCACGAAAACATCGCCATAAGAGTCCACCGCCAGGCCCGTCGGCACGCTCAGGCCCGCAGAGGCATTCGTAGCCAGAATCACCTGCGCGCCCGTGCCTGCCATAATTTCCGTCACGGTGTTGGCCGCTGAATCCGACACGTAGATGTTGCCGTACGCATCGACAGCCAATCCAGCTGGAGAACTGGAAATGGTGGCGATCTGGGTTGCGTTTGCGGCCACTCCGCCCGGCAATTCCACGAGCGTGCCATTGGTGAGCGCCGCATAAATGTTGCCCGCGCCATCGACTGCAACGGCTCCGGCCGCAGCGCTCGATGTACCGTAGCTCAGCGCTGATTCGTTCCCAAAAGGATTTATCATGACCAGTGAAGTGGCGCTGGGAACAGTGGCATAGACATTGCCGCCGTTGTCGATTGCGATGCTGTTGACGCCCGTCAGCGGAGCTGGGGCAAGAAGTGACGGAGCGAATGTGCCTTGCGTGCCCGGATCAACCGCCAACGCCGGCGCGAGACCGATGCCGGTCAGAGAGAAGTAGGAAACCAGCCCGGCGGTGCTGGTTACCGTCAGCGGAGCCGTACGCGGGCCGACGTCACCTGCGACGGGCTCGAACGTAACTTGCAGCACACAGTCCGTCGTTGTGTCCGTGTTTGTGGTGCAGCTTGGCGTACCGAGCGCGAAATCCTCGAAGGTGCTTGGAATAGTAAAGGCGCTCGTGTAAGGAGCCGAGCCAACCGGCGTGTCTCCAGCGCCAAAGTGAACGTCAATGTATTGCGTGACCGAGGCTCCAGTTCCAGCGGTAGTGGCAGGGAACTGCGTGCCAACCGAGATTTTGCGGATCAGGCCGTTATAGTCGTCGGATACATATACGTTGCCGACCGGATCGACGGTCGGAAAGAACGGGTGCCAGAAGGTTGCCTGGAGGCCGGGGCATCCGTCGCCAAGCGCATCAGTTTTAGTCGCGCAATATGTGGCGCCCACGGGAGCTACACCAGAACCAGTCGGCGCGGCCCCGGGAGCCTGTCCAGCGATCGCATAGATTTGTCCGGTGGCTTGGTCGACTCGAGCGATATAGTTCCCGAAGGGAGTGGCGGAGTAATAGTCGGCGATGTAGACGTTCCCCAGAGAATCGGTGGCGACGCCGTAAGGATTCGAAAGCTTGGTCGTGAGAGCGGGGCCGCGGACCAGAGCCGTACTCGCCACGGAGTAGGCGTCGTTGACGAAGGTGGAAATGTAGCCTGCAGTGGTGCCGGTGGTGGCATTAGTGCAGCACGCGATCACGCGGACGTCGTAGTTGTACTCGTCGGCGATATAGATGTTGCCGGAGTTATCCACGGCTACCTGGTAAGGGCTGTCCATCTTTGCCGTCGTTGCGGGGGCTGAACTGGTTCCGGTAGGGGTCTTGCCATAATAGGCGGATGAGTCGCAGTACGGTGACGGCGTGGAATAAGGGCATCCCAACCCGGCGATGGTATAGATGTTGCCCGCAGGAATCGAAATGCCAGCGACGGTAACCGTCGTGCTGCCCAGGTTCACCGCATCGACGACAGAGTTGTAATTATCGGCAATATAGAGGATCCCATTCCTGTCGAAAGTCAGGCCGTAAGGATGGTAGAGGCGGCCAAGGGCTGCCGTTATCCCTGACGTTGTATAGGCGACATTGTCTGCGTTATACCCGGCAGTGAACGTCGTGTTGACGACCGTACTGATGAGGCCGGTGCTCTTGTTCACCTCCCGAACCGCATCAAGAGCGTAATCGGTGAACCATATATTGCCTTGCGCATCCAACGCAATGGCCTCGGGACTGTCCATCAGAACGTTGGTTGCCAGACAACCGTCGCCCCAGATGTCGGTAGCTGTTTGCACTCCGTTGGCGCATTTTAGTCCGCCCGCCACTGTAGGATTGGTCGCCGTCATCGATCCGGCGACGGCCGTTACGATGCCGGTATGCGCATCGACGCGCCGTATGAGCAGGTTATCGTCATCGACGAAGAACACGTTGCCTTCGCTGTCGGCGACAGCGGCGCGCGGAAGCAGAGAGGAACTTACATATAAGGCCACTTGGGTCGCAAGGCAGCCGTCACCGGCCGTGTCCGTTGCGATAGGCCAGCTTGTCAGCGGCGCAGGAGGCGAGCCCGCGGGAGGCGAACTGGTATTCGTCCCGCAGTAGTTGCCTACAGTGTATTTGCTCGTCGTTGTGCCATAGATATTGGTCACCCCGCCGGCCACGACTGTCACCGTATAGGGCAGAAGCTGTGGCGCAGCCGGTTGCACCGCATACAGCGCGGGCGAGAACATCAGGCTGAAGACGGCGACAAGAATCACACCGGGAAGAATGCTGGCGAATCGAACTGCGGCGGTAAATCGAGACATAAAGGCTCCAGAGAGAGACGATAGCGCCCTCGCATGACATAACGCCCTGCGAAATAGCTCATAGGCAATTTTGAGGCGAGAACCAGAGTACCACTCAAACCTCTGATGTGCAAGCAGACCAAAAAAATATATTTTTACGGCAACGTAAGTTATACAAGATGCAAGGCCAGTGCAAGATATTTGGCTAGCGAGCAGTATCGCTTCAAATCCACCCATCAACCCCTCATAACGTCAATCTTCGGTGGTACTTCGAGAGGTATTTTCAGTTCTGCAATTTTCTACGTATTGGCGTAGAAAGAATTATTTGACAATAAATATTCCTCCCGCTGTGCTATAGCCTCCCTTATTTTCAGGCGTATGCTGTTCTAGGTAGCAACCCCCTATGCGAGGAGTCGGGATGATTCGGTGTAGATTGTCCTTCAAGCATTTCTTGTTTTTGTTTGCTGTAGCGTTTATCGGCGTGGCCATTTCGGCAAATGCGCTCGATTCTTCCCACGGTTGCAACCCCCGCGCCTATGGCGCTAAGGGCGACGGCGTCAGCAAGGATACGATCGCAATTCAAGCGGCAATCGATGCGTGCGAACGGCAAGGTGGCGGCACGGTTCAACTGGTTGCCGGAACGTATCTGAGTGCTCCCATCGTGCTGAAGAGCAACATCACTCTGCAACTCGACAAGGGCGCCACGCTGCTCGGCTCCCCCGATCACGCGGACTATCCACCCATGACCATGTTTCATCTGCCGGATCTGCAGCCGCTGGTCAGCGCGGTGAATGCTGCGAATGTCGCGATCACAGGTGAAGGCATAATTGACGGCAATGGAGAGAGCTGGTGGCAGGAGGCGCGCGCCGTCAGAAATGCCGGCGTTCTGGGAGCAGGTCATCCGCGGCCCAAGCTCATCATCTTCGATCACTGCAAGCACGTGCACGTCGAGGGCGTCACGATTCAGAACGCGCCGATGTGGCAACTGGTTCCCTATTACTCAGACGACGTTGTCATTCGCAACATTAAAGTTTTGGCGCCTGCCCGTTCGCCGAATACAGACGCCATCGATCCATTCTCCTCGTCGCACGTGGTCATCGATCATGTTTTCGCCGACGTGGGCGACGACAATATCGCCATCAAGTCGGGTCCCATCAACTCGCCGGGGCCGGACGATCCTACTCGCGATGTTACGATTACCGATTGCACCTTCATGCACGGGCATGGCCTTTCAATCGGCAGCGAGATTGCCGGCGGCGTGCAGAGCATCCGCGCTGAGCGCATTCACTTCGAAGGAACCGACAATGGTATTCGCGTCAAGTCCAACCGCGACCGCGGCAATGATGTAAGCCATCTGTTCTTCCGCGACATTGAAATGAAGGACGTGAAGAACGCGCTGGTGATCAGTGAGTATTATCCCAAGATACTTCCTCCCGATACCGAAACAGCGCAGCCCGTCACCAGGCTGACTCCTCATTTCCACGATATTGTGTTGGAAAATGTAACGGCTACAGGGAGCACCATGGCGGGAGCGATCGTTGGCTTGCCGGAAGCGCCCATCTCCGGCGTGGTACTCCGCAATGTGAAGATCAGCGCCAAAACCGGACTGACAATAGCCTATGCGGAAGTGACCGGCAAGAACGTGACGGTGCAGGCCGAGACAGGCGAGGCAATTACGAAGCAAGCTGGAGCCAAGGTTACACTGCAATAACGCTATTGGCAGCTTGCATTATGCGCCTTGGGCAATGCTAGAAAGGTGATGCTTGCCGGGGCAAATGAGATCGATCCGGAGTGGGTTGCGCTGCCGTTAAACTCCGGCAGTTCATCTTTCGCGCCAAGCCGGAGTTCCTTCCCATTCAGTTGCACGCGGGTATCCTGAAGGTTCTGGGCGGTAAGCGTGTAGCGCTCTGATGCTGTAGGAACTTCGAGCGACTGCGCCTGGGCGGTGTCGGGATTGATAACTAGAAGGGCGACTCCGCCGGGATGATTGCGCAAGCAATGTGCGTAAACGTGCAGGTTTGGTGTGGGTGAAGCGTCAGCATCAAGAACTGTAGTCCCCATCAGTTTGTGCCACAGCAGAGCGGCCCAGTAGTTAGGGCGTGGCTGGTACGTGCTCTCATCCAGCAGGCCGTAATCGCTTGACGCCAGCGTGTTATGCATGTGGACCTGCACACCGAGTTTTGCCAGACTGCCTAACTGATTGAGGTAGCGGAAGCTATCCAGAAAAGTTGATGCCCAGCGGTCGCCGCCGCAGGCAGCCTGCGCCGTTTCCGTAAGCCACAGAGGCTTTCCCGGTTCAAAGCGATCGCGAAGGCCGCCATAAAATGCTTCGATGTGCGTGTTGCGGGCAAGCCACTCCTCAGAAAGTGCGGCCGCGGCTGTCGTCGTTGAGGTCAAGCCTAAACTCGCGCAGCGGTTGGAAACCCCTCCATAAAAATGATAGGAGATAGCGTCGAAGGCCGGGCCGGTGGCTGTGAGCATGTCGGTGCTGGTGAGCATGTGCATGGATGCCTGCGCAAACATCTGCGTGCCTTCACCCACGGACCCGGGACCGATGAACAACATGCCGGGAATCTCTTTCTTCGCGAAGGTTCGAAAAATGTTGACATCGCGGCCATAGGCCGCCGTATCATAACCCTTTGGTGCGCCGCCCATCTCCGCTGCGTTCGGCTCGTTCATGTATTCGGCTGCGGCAATGTTGCCGCCAATGGATTTTGTGTACTCGGCAAATTGGCGCGCCTGATCCGGGGTCCACACTCCCTCTGTGTTGCGGGTTCCGGTGGAAACGGCAAACGAAGTCACAATCTCAGCGTTTACGGCATGGGAGAAATCAACCACACCCTTCCACTGCTTGCGGGTTAGAACTCCTTTGAATCCATTCGGCGGGGTAGCAGGCGCCGGCTCATCGGAGTTCTGAAAGTAGGTGGTGTTCGCCCAGGTGCCGCTCACGCGCATGTACGCCGGCCCCAGAGCCGCTGCCAGTTTGCGCAAGCGTGCATTCGTCAGATCAATTGGTGGCCGGTATTGAAACAACGATTGTTCCAGTCCAGCAGGCATATTCGAGTTGGTCTGTTTTGATGCAGCCGGACTCTCGGCAGTCTTGCTGCCATAGGGCTTCCAAAAACGCCCGCCTGTAACTTCGACCATCTCGATGTTATAGGACTGAAAGCGTTCATCAATGGTGCCAATGCGCGGCAGCTTTGCAGGAGAAATCGTGGACGACTGCGCAGTTTCCTGCCCAGCGAAACAGCTTACCGCTCCAAGCAGAAACAAAACTCCGCCTGCCCAAAAACCCTTGTTTATTTTCATGTCATCTACACGCCACTGAACGCGGAGAAACCGCCATCGACCGGAATCACCACGCCGGTCACAAAATCAGAAGCCGGCGACAGCAACCACAGCACGCACCCAAGCAGATCTTTGGGTTCGCCCAAACGCCCCATCGGCGTATGTCCGACGATTGTCTTGCCGCGCGCGGTCCATTCGCCTGTTTCCTTATCTGTCAACAAAAAACGATTTTGATTCGTAAGGAAGAATCCCGGCGCAATGGCATTCACGCGAATCCTTGGCGAATATTCCTGAGCCATGTGCACGGCCAGCCATTGCGTAAAGTTGCTCACCGCGGCCTTTGCCGCCGAGTAAGCGGGAATACGCGTCAGAGGACGGAATGAATTCATAGACGAAATATTCAGTATGTTGCCATAACCCTGCTCAGCCATCACTTTTCCAAATGCCTGCGAGGGCAGAATCGTGCCCAGCACATTCAGGTCGAACACCCAGCGTATGGCGTCTGGCGGCAAATCGAAGAATTTCAATTCAGCGCTGGTTGTGGCCTGGGGCTTATTGCCTCCCGCGCCGTTGATCAGGCAATCCAGTTTGCCCAGGCGGCTCACTACCTCTTGAGCAGTCTTAAATATATTCTCGCGGTCGAGTACGTCGCACTTGAAAAGGGAAATCTGCTTTCCGCGTTCTCCCATGCGCTCCACCAGCGCCTTACTGGCATCGATATTGACGTCTAATGACGCGACATTTGCGCCACATCCTACCAGCGCGCAAACAATTTCACCTCCCAAAACTCCGGAGCCGCCTGTAATGGCCACCGTCTTTCCACTGAAGTCGTACATCTTCGTCAATTCTGCCAAATCGAAGACGCATTGCCCGCACTCTTGCTTCTGTCCACCTGTAGCGTCTGTTGTATTTCCCATTTCGCACTCCTTTTCCTATTTCGTCTCTTCATCCAGATCAAAGAAACTTCAATGCTAAAGTTTAAGCGTTTCGCCCAAGAAAGACAGGAGCGATGTGCCGTTTAAAGAGGTTCTCGGTCACGTTTTTCGCGATTATGGCTTCATGGGCTTCCAGCAGGCTGAGATACTTGCGCTCCATCCTGGCCGCCACCTTGAAGCCTACATGCAACAACTGGCGCAGGCTGGCGTTGTACGCAGCCGAGGACGGCACATGGCGCAGGGCTGAAGTGAATTGCTTGCTTGTCCAGCCGTTTACTTCTGCAGGCAACGGCAATTTAGCAGTGTCAATATCAATGACGGTTGCGTAGGGTGCGCACAGCTCTTCGCGGTGCGCATAGGCCTCTGCGTAAATCTCCTTGGCCAGCGCTAGTCCGTTGCCCCCTGCTTCGGCCAGGCCGATCAGTTCCTCCAGCCATGTGGTTCCCGCTGTCTTAAGGTGAACGCCGGCGTTGAAACGCTTGATTGTCGTGTGAATCGCTGGATAGATGGAGAACTTATCGCTGCCCGAATGCACGCTCAGCTTGAGATTGCCAGGCAGGCCAAAGTGCTTCACGGCGTAAGCTATGGCCGCGACATCCTGTGCAAACTCCCGTTCAAATTGCGCCACGTCGCCCACATAGTCCACACCCTTATTGAAGCGGCCGCTGAACTTGGGCGCTATGGTCTGCACGGGAATGCCTTCATCGCTGATGGCCGCCAGAATAATCAGCAGCTCGACGGGACTTTGCGCGCTGTCGGTCTCGTCCATCGAAACTTCTGCTATAAAGTTCCCTTCCCCTTTGGCGGCCACAATGGCGCGATAGACCTCGCCGGCCTTCTTCACGGCGGTCAGATATTTCCGCGCGGACTCTCGGAGAATCTCGGGCGTAATCTCGAAGCTTCCGCTAGCGCCTTTGAGCTGGATTTGACCGAGCAACTTCGGATGTTCGTCAACGAAGTATTCGACCTCGGATGCCGTAGCAGGCTGTCCAATGAAGTCAGCCACATCGAGAGTATAGAAGTCGCACGCATTGAAAAATCGGCCGACGGTCTGAAGCGTAATATGGTCGGCGTCGCAAAAGTATGGCAACTTCCAACCAAGAGCCTTTACAGCGGCATCGGCGGCAGCACGCGTCGAAGCCGGCTCGGAACCGATGATAGAATGCTCCCGGTTCGACTTGTTCCATACTGGAACTACTTCTACGCCCGCCTCAACTGCCTTGATGCAGGCCTGCAACTGCGCCTTGGCCTGATGCGAAAACCGGTCTCCGGTTCCAACCGAATACTTCGGAAGTGTCAAATTTTTCTTTACCATATTCTCTCCAAATTAAAAGCGGTTGCGGTGTGCCCACAATCCCAATCCAGGATTGGAAATGAAGAATATCTCTTCACCGTCCACCTTATTTACGCCAAGTGAAAGCTTACCCGGATCATAGCGTTTGAGCATCGAGCTGAGATCGCCATAACTGAAGCCGACGCCCTCTACCTCTTCCTTGCTGAGGTGGCCTGGGCACCAGGTAATCTTGAATCGTCCTTCCGATGAGCCGTGAATCAGGTGAGCAGCCGCGCTCAGATCGTTGGCTAAATCAGCATTCGCTTCCACAGCCTTGAGTGTTGCCGGTGTGCCGCGATAACCGTATTTGCGGATCAATATGTCGATCGTCTTGTCTTCGCCGAATTCTTTGACGGCTGGCGCCAGCACAATTAACTCCGCCCCATCGGCCAGCGCCATGCGGGTGCGGTAGATCGCCTTGTTGCCCAGCCAGGTGGAGTGAAATTCCTCCGGATCGAGATAGACGACAGCCTTCTTGATCGGCTCCTCGAGCATCTCAAAGTTGACCTTGAGGCTGAGTTCCGCTGCCTTGGTAAAGCACTCCATGTCATCGCCGATGTACAGGCCGCGCACGGCCAACCCGCCGTCCGCCCTGCGGCTCACCACAGTTTGCACATAAACGATGGGCAGATGCTTCAGGAAGTGATCGGCGGCATAGTTGAGCACATTGCGGACAGGGTTGACAGCGCGGCCCATGATCCGTTCCATGCCGTAGACTGCGCCTAGATAGTGGCTGCGATTGATGCCGTCGCGGCCTCCCGTGCCCACCAGAATGTTCTTGTTGTAGTTGGCCATGCCGATCACTTCATGCGGCACAACCTGGCCGATAGATAGGATCAAATCGAAGCCGCCCCGCGAGATCAGCTTGTTCACCTGCGCCGGGTAAGCATAACTCAGCTTGCCTTCCGACTGCTCGCGGATGAACTCGGCGGGAACCTCGCCGACGGTCTCGATGTCCGTGCGCCAGTTATGAACCTTGAAGAGATCGAACGGCATTTCGCCGAACATGGCCGCAACCCGCTCCGTATTCATCGCCACATGGGTTCCCAGCGCGGGCAAAACTGCTTTCAGCCGATCGCCATAGTGTTTCCACGCGTAGCGCGTCAATTCGCCGGCGCGAGAGTGGGCACGGGTTTGATCGGGCGGCACGGCCAGCACTTTGTTGCGAGGGCCGAGCTTGGCCAAACCCTCCACCAGCAAATCGTTCAGCTGTTGTGGAGTCAGATCGGTATCGACGCTTCCAACTGAGCAGTAAAGACTCATATGGTTAAATCCACCCTTTTCAGTCCGGGAGCGAGCAGGACGTTGATGAGCAGTGACACAAGATAAACGCTGGCGGCAATGATAAATAGGAGCGAATAGCTGCCCGATATTTGCAAAACGTGACCTGCCAATTTCGCAATCAGGACGCCGCCGATGGCTCCGGTCATGGTGCCGATACCCGTGGCAGATCCCACTGCGCTGCGCGGGAACATATCCGACGCCGTAGTGAAGAGGTTTGCCGACCACCCCTGGTGCGCGGCCGCTGCCAGGCTCAGCAGTCCAATTGCGGCCCACTTTCCAAAATTGTCCGCTTGAAGATAGTTGATTAAAAAAACGGGAACTACAAGGCATGCGCACAGAAGCATGGCCGCCACCCGCGCACGTGTTGCCGAAAAACCAAAGCGGATAAAGGTAGCAGGAAGGTAGCCTCCGTAGATGCTGCCTATGGCCGAGGCGTTGTAAACAATCAGAATCGGCAACCCCAAACCTACTAGGCTCAGATTGAATTTAACGCTGAAGTAACCCGGTAGCCAATATAGATAAAACCACCAAATGGGATCGGTGAGAAACTTGGGAATGGCATAAGCCCAGGTTTGACGGAATCCAAACAGCTTGATCCACGGCATCGATGGTCCGGGCTTCTCTGGGGGATCCTGGTTGATGTAGGCCAGTTCGGATTCCTTGAGATTGGGATGCTCGGCGGGTTTGTGGTATTTGAGGAACCACAACAAAATCCATGAGGCCGAAAAGAATCCTGTGATCAGAAAGGCGGAGTGCCAGCCATAGTAATGGACTGCGAGGGGCACCAGGAGTGTGGCCAGGATTACGCCAACGTTGGCGCCGCAGTTGAAGATGCCAAAAGAGAACGAGCGCTCCTTCTGCGGAAACCACTCGGCGTTTGCCTTGTTGGCGGCGGGAAAGTTGCCG
This sequence comes from Occallatibacter sp., assembly GCA_050013195.1. Lineage (GTDB taxonomy): Bacteria > Acidobacteriota > Terriglobia > Terriglobales > Acidobacteriaceae > Telmatobacter. The sequence continues at coordinate 11,745 of JBEKFS010000020.1, read as the reverse complement.
GACTCGCCGATTCCAAGGAAAGAGCGTGCGAAGCCGAGCTGTATCACTGAGTTGACCAGCGCATGGCTCATCGCCGAGAGGCTCCAGACTGCCATGATGACCATGTAGCCAATGCGCGTGCCGACCCGGTCGACAAAATGCCCTGCTCCAAGTTGCCCGAGCGCATAGAAAAAGGTAAAGAATGCCACTACGGTCCCGAAACTGTCTTCAGTCAGGCCGATACCACCCTGGGCCACGCTGTGCATGAGGGTTGGCTTCAAAAGCGCCAGCACCTGCCGGTCCATATAATTGATGGTCGTGGCAGCGAACAGCATGGCGCAGATCGTCCAGCGCACATTCCCTATCTTGGCAACCGGTGAAATCCCCGCTGCGCTCAATCTTCCGGAAGCCGGCTCGCCCATTCTCTTTCTCCCCCTACAGCTTATATGCCTTTTTCACCAAACCGTAGGTCAATTCGTACGCTACTTCATAGGCTTCATCTTCGTCTAGCCTGTGTTCGGCAACCAGCCGGGCCAGGAAGGCGCAATCGATGCGCCGGGCTACATCGTGCCGTGCGGGAATGGATAGAAAGGCGCGCGTGTCGTCATTGAAACCGACAGTGTTATAGAAGCCTGCCGTCTCCGTCACCTGCTGGCGGAAGCGCATCATGCCCTCGGGACTGTCATTGAACCACCATGCCGGCCCCAGCCGAAGGCAAGGATAGTGCCCTGCCAGCGGAGCCAATTCGCGGCTATAGGTCGATTCGTCCAGCGTGAAAAGAATGAGTGTCAGCTTGCTCTCGTTGCCAAAGCGATTCAGCAGAGGCCGCAACGCATCCACATAATTGGTTGGCCGGGGAATGTCACAACCCACATCGCGGCCATATTTCTCATAAACTTTGCGGTTGTGGTTGCGTGTGCTTCCGGGATGAATCTGCATCACCAGCCCGTCTTCCACGCTCATCTGCGCCATCTCGGTCAGCATCTGGGCTTGGAAGAGCGCCTGTTGCCGCTTGTCAGCCTTTCCGGTGAAGACCTTATTAAATAAATCAGCAGCTTCGGCCAAAGGCAGGTCGGCAGTTTCAGCCGTCAGATGCCCATGATCGGTCGAGGTGCAGCCCAGCGTCTTGAAGCGCTGGCGCGCCTTGCGCAGAGCGTTCAGGTAACCCGTCCAGGTGGTGGTGTCTTCGCCAGTCTGCTCGCCCAGCTTGACGATCGACTGGGAGAACCCGGCAAACTCCGGATCAACCATCGGGTCGGGCCGGAATGCAGGCACAATCCTCGCTTTCCACCCCGATGCGCGGATCGCCTTCAGATCGTCCAGCGAGTCCAGCGGCGAATCGGTAGTCGAAAGCACCTCAAGATTGAAGCGCTCATAAAGCGCACGAGGCAAAAACTCCGGCGTCTTCAGTTTCGCGTCAATAGTGTCGAAATACAGGTCGGCAGTCTCTGCCGAGAGCCGCTCCTCCAGTCCAAAAAGTTCTCCGAAGGCAAAATCCAGCCATATACGCGTCGGGGTTCCGCGAAACAGGTAGTAGTGGCTGGCGAAGATACGCCAGACCTTGCGGGCGTTCTTGAGCTCCGCCTGCCCAATTTCCAGGTCTTCGAGGGAAATTCCCTGGCTGTAGAGCATCCGAAAGACGTAGTGATCGGGCTGCACAAACAGCTTGGCCGGGTCGGGAAAAGGCTCATTCCTGGCAAACCAACCCGCCTGCGTATGCCCGTGAGGGCTAATGATGGGCAGAGTTCGAACCTGTGCGTAAAGAGCTTTGGCTATCTTGCGCGTTGCCGCATCTGCTGGAAACAAACGATCTTCATGGCTCAGCATGACTTATTCAATGCCCTTCCTTGTGAGCGTTGAGGTAGGACCACCAGAGAGGTCAGACCACAGTATACACCTGGCCCGCAATCCTCCGGACGGCCGAAAATTTCTCCGTGCGGTATTGGGTATTCAGTGTTAATCTCGTTTTGCCCCCCATTTCAGGCGATGCAATAAGGTTAAGCCCTTTATGCCGCGGATGAAACACGATTTGCCGGATACGCAGCGGACCATGCATGTGGTCAACCACATCCGCTCTCTCATTGAGAATGGCACGCTGCAACTAGGAGACAAAATTCCTCCTGAGCGCGAGTTTGCTCGCTCCTTGAAGATTAGCCGCGCCAGCCTGCGGACCGGAATAGGCTACCTGGCTGCCATGGGGGTGATGAAGGTGCGGCATGGGGTCGGTACCTTTGTTGCCGATGGCCCCGCTGAATTCGGCAAGGCGTCCTTCAACCTGATGGGTGTTCTGCACGGATTTCAGTCCTGGCAAATGTTTGAAGTGCGCTTGATCCTTGAGAGCCATCTTGCGGCTCTGGCCGCTGAACGAGGCAAGGAAGAGCATCATACCGCACTGGCTGAAGAAGTAGCCGAGATCTTTGCTTCCGTGGGTAATCCCGCCGATTTTCTCATTCATGACGTGCTTTTTCACCGCATTCTCTCACAGGCTTCTGGCAATCCGATTCTCGCCGCTCTGATGGAGACCATCACGTCGGCACTATACGATAAGCGCAGCAAAACCGTTGAACGCTCCACCGACCTGCGTGAATCCGCTGAGATGCACCGCAGAATCTATCGTGCCATTCGTGCGCGCGACCCCGTCGAAGCGCGAAAACTGATGGAACAGCACCTGCGCATGGCTCGAACGGCGCAAGGCATGGAACGCCGCTCTGCGCGAAAATCAACCAATGCAGGTGTCAGTGCTAAGAACCACAAGGCGAAGCCGGATTCTTCTCGGCCTGATCATCGAGGCCTCCTGCTGAATCCTTGATAGATAAGCCGCGTGCCGCGACTCAATTTATTCAATAGACGGTATCGGCTCTCGTGCGTCAAGACCGAAAGACATCTGAGCTCACGGCGACTCAAATTTGTTTTCCTTCCACAGGCAAACAGCCTTACGGAATAATGGACGGACCACGCAGAATGGCAGTTCTTAAGGTGCAGTTAAGTATTGGGTGAGCAAAAAATCGCTACGAGCACTTAGTCTGTAATCGATCAATCGAGATTTGAAAATTCTAAAAATAAGATTCCCATGACTTATGCATGTAACTCAATATACGCCACTTAAAGGAATTACCGTTGCGCATGCATTTCTCGCTTGACAGACACGGACATTGTGCTGGAAACTAGTGTCGCTTCAGAAGTGGTCTGACCTCTGTCGGCAAAGTTGCCGAGTCGGGGTATTTGTATAGGCCGGAAACAACGTAGCAAGTGAGCATTTTTATGGAGGCTTGGATGAGAAGTATCGCTGCAGACAATTTGAGTGGGACGTCGAGGAGCATCAAGAATGTGTTCCTGCGCTGTTCCAAGTGGGCATGGCTAGTGCTTTTGGTCATCGCCATCATGGCGCCATTCTGCGCGCAGGCGCAGTTAACTGGTAAAGGCACGATTACCGGAACGGTGACAGATACAACAGGGGCAGTGATACCTGGAGCCTCCGTTACCGCCATCAATGACAATACCGGCATCGCCAGCAATACCACGACAACTGGAGCGGGCGACTACAACTTCCCGAACCTGGATCCTGGCATTTATACCGTGACCACGTCCGCGAAAGGCTTTGAAAAGCTGACTCAAAAGGGCATCCATGTCAATGCAATGGAAGCGCAGACATATAGCCCTGTTCTCACGGTTGGCGGCTCCAGCGTCGAGATTACCGTCACCACCGCGCTGCCACAGTTGGAAACCAGCAATGCACAGCTCGGCTCCACCATGGAAAGCGAAGTGTATTCGGAACTACCCATCGAAATGGGTTCCTATGGCTCTCCTGATCAGCGGCGCGCCACAGACTTCGTCTACCTCATGCCTGGCGTGCAGGGCAATGAAACCAATGGCAACGCCACCACCAACGTCGGCGTCGTCAACGGCTCCGGAAGCCGTGGCGCCGTCTCCGACGTCTATGTCGACGGCGTTCCATTTGTGCGCGCCGGCGGCAACGGCGACCCGCGCTATGTGTGGACCGCTATGTCGGTCGACGCCATCGATCAGTTCCAGGTCATGACCACTGGATACGGGGCCATCTATGAAGGCCAGGGCGTCATGAACTACACCATCAAGGCAGGTGGCGCCAAGCAACACGGATCCGTCTATGAGTTCTTCCGTAATACTGAACTCGATACCTGGGGCTTCTTTGGCAAGGCCATCAACCCGGTAACGCAGACGCCGTCCAATCCGACCGGCTACGCGATTAAGCCTGTTGAGCACAGCAACGAGTACGGCATCAACCTCAGCGGCCCGCTTGTGCCCTTCGGCAAGTGGAAGGAAAAGGTCTTCTACTACGGCAACTACAACGGCTTCCGCTATACCAGCGCGACACCGACGCCCATGACCTTCCCGACCAACACCGGCGGCACAACTGGTCTAGGCCAGGTGAACGGCGATTTCAGCGCTACGGGCAATCAGCCGATCTACGACCCGTCGTCACAGGCCTCCTGCACGTCGCATAACGCCACTTTGACTAGCGGCGTATACGTAGCCAACAATTATCCATGCCGGTATCAGTATGGATTTGGGCCGCCGGCTGCTGGCGTATTGGGTGCGGGTGGCGCTCCGGTTGCGATCGCAGGCCAAACGGCCAATATCATTCCCAACGGCACCAACGGTGCCCAAAACTGGAACGGCAGCACAGCCTCCGAGATGGCCGCCTTTGCATTAAATATGCAGAAATTGCTGCCTACCACGGGAGTTAGTTCTGCTCTGCAAAATAACTACATCGCCCCCAACGCCACCGGCCTCGTCAACTGGTCCACGACGGACAGAATCGACTTCCTGCCCACTTCCTCGGACACGTTGACGTTCCTGTTTGCCGAAGGACGTCAGGCAAGTTCCAATCCTGTCGGCCAGACAACAGCAGGCCGCAACGTCGGGCCGGTTCCTTTCAACTACGGTCAGACCTACGCGCCCAAGACCTCGGTGGGCATCATTGAAGAAACCCACATCTTTACGCCGCACCTCATCAACCAGGTCAAGTGGGGTTATGCCCGCTACAACGGTCCTACCTTCAATCCTGACCAGGCACCGGCTTATGCCGCTACAAAGATGGGCCTGTCCAATCTGCCCGCCGGTCAGGCGCAGCAGACCTTCCCAATCGTGGCCTGGGGTACAGCCGGCAACCCTCCGACTGGCTGGGGCGGAACCACTGCCAATGTGACTCTCGCGGAAAACTACACCGCGTTGGATAACCTGCAGTGGACCGTCGGCAAGCACTCCTTCACCTTTGGTATGGAGTGGGCATGGATGCTCTACAACACCATCAGCGCCACCGGTGGAACAACTCCGTTGACCCTGACTAACGCCGTCACCGAGACTGCGGGCATCAGCGCAACCAGTACTACCAGCTATACCGTCACCCCCAGCACCGGTATACCCTACGCCAGCTTCCTCATCGGTGAAGTCGACAAGGGCAGCCTTACGGATTATTCAATTCATCCGGGCTACGGAGCGCGCTTCATCCCTGCTTCGCCCTATATCCAGGACAACTGGAAGGTCAACTCCAAGCTGACTCTCGACCTCGGCCTTCGTTGGGATTTCTTCCCCAGCGTCAGGGAAGTTAAGGATGACGCCAGCTTCTTCGATCCCAATCTTGCCAATCCAGTAACCGGCATCAATGGCGCCCTGAACTACTTGGGAGACACTGCAGGCACCTGCAACTGCGATTCACCCGTCAAAAACTATTACCGGAACTTTGGGCCGCGCTTTGGCATGGCCTATCAACTGAATCCCAAAACCGTGATCCGCTCCAGTTGGGGTGTCATGTATTCGCATAGCGACGCTGTGGGCGGCCTTGCCTCTACTCTCGGAACGCTCGGCTTCGCAGCATCACCCTCTTTCTCGTCGACCAACGATATGTCAACCATGACGGGACTGACGAATATGACGACTTCGGCGGTAAGCACAACTCAATATACAGGCGCGATTCCCTCGTATACGCCTCCCACTGGCACGGCATCGGGTCCGCAATACGGCACCGGCTACACCACCAATACCATCGCCGGAAGTGGAATCAGCTATACTGCAGCGCCGTCGGGCTCCAACTATGACGACCCGTACCTTGGCGGACGTGCGCCGGAGTACATCAACTGGAGCCTGGGCTTACAGCGCCAGCTAACCAGTGCTCTGGCTCTTACTGCCACCTATGTCGGTTCCGAGGGCCACTTCCTCCAACTCGATAGCTATACGGCGCGCGGAGCCAATTCCAACCAGCTCGATCCCAAGTATTTGGTTCTGGGATCGAAACTGAGCGACACCGGAACCACCGTCTCCACCGATTGCTCCGGTGCAGTAGCCACCGCTGGCTTTAGCTGCAACTCTGCGGCTTTGTCTGAGTTCGCCAATTCCACCGTGAAACAGGCATTGAGTACTTTCTTGAAGCCCTTCCCCTTCGAGTCGCCCTCTGACTCCTTCGGGTATGTAGGCAACTCCAACTACCACGGCCTGCAAGTCATGGTGAATATGCGCACCTGGCATGGTTTGACAACCAACGCAAACTATTCCTACTCGCGCATTATTGACGACGGCGGAACCTTCCGCTCCGGCTACGCCATTCCCGCCGGAACGCTCGCCAATCATCCCACTGCCTCCTGGAAGGCGGACCGCATTGAGCGCACCGTCTCCACATCCAACCAGAAACAGCACTTTATTTACCAGCAGTACACAGGCTCGCCGCTGGCCATTACCGCATCGGCATGCCAGACCAATCCCTCCTCGGCTCAGAGTTCAAGTTCTTGTGCGCCGACAATGAATCCGGCCTTCGCCGGGCAGTCAGCGCGCCAGAATGGGCGTTGGGGCAAGGGAGCAACCACACTCAATTACTCTGGTACCACGGGCATTTCCTATATCGTTCCCAGCGTCGGAAGCACTACTACCGCGGCTACGGGACCGTTTATCGCTCCAGTACCTCCATCTGGACAGACTACGCTGCTGAATACCGCGTCTGCGCCTTCCTACACCTTCGGCGACGCGCCGCGCACCGCCCCCTGAATTTCCGCGCTGAGTGGTACAACGTAACCAACCACACCCAGTTCGCTGTTGCCAGCACCGTGGTCGGCAATGCCGCCTTCGGACAGGTTACGGCTAATTCAACCGCCAACCGCAAGGCTGCTCAGTTCTCGGCTCGTATCGAGTTCTAGCCTTTAACCCATGCATCTACACAAGAGAGGCTGCCTTAATTGGCAGCCTCTTTTGTATTCGAACATGCAGCACATCCCACAATTCGAACATGCAACACAACCCATTTGTGAGTCCATCTTTCATTCCTGTAGCACGAAGTGTTAGGGCACGACTTCACAGCTGCGGAAAAATTCGTTCGGAGTCGCACGAAGTGTCAGGGCACGACTTCAGTCGTGCCGCAAGTGCAACAAAGCAAGTGCTGGGCTTTAACCCCTGCGGGTGGCACTCAATGCTCCGAGTTACTATTTCAACCATTTCCTAAGCTGTTTCGGAGATAGGCATGAATAATAAAATACACAAAATTAACTTCTTTACGGTCCTCGCCCTGATTTTACTTGCAGTATTCGCCGCCGCCGCTACCATCGGAACCAACCCTCCCGTCGAGCCGCTGACGCCGCAACGCATCGCCAAGCTACCTCCCAGTGAGCGAAACGCCTGGCTCGCATATCTTGAACGCTCCCAGCGGCAACGACAGGCAGACAAGGACTTTTTTCAGGCGGAGTTGAAGCGCGCCGGCATCGAAACACCAATTGTCCCGCCGCATGGCTTTTCAGCGCGCGGCATCCCGCTCGACCGTGAAGCAGCCTGGTACTCGAGCGCCGAAGCGCGGCACATTGCGGATGTGATCGTCTCCTTCCAGACTCCCGCCGGCGGTTGGGGCAAAAACATGAATATGACCAAGGAGCCTCGCCGCCCCGGCGTGTCCTTCACGCCCAACAATCTCTCCCGCTTTCTCTCCCCCGGCGACTTCGATGCCCCGCTTGAACCCGATTGGAATTACGTAGGCACCATCGACAACGACGCCACCACCACACAGATGAATTTCCTCGCCAAAGTCATCACAGCCGTTGGCCTCAAAGATGATTCCGCATATCGCGCAGCCTTCCTGCGTGGAATGAATTATCTCTTCGCGGCTCAGTTTCCAAACGGCGGATGGCCGCAGGTGTGGCCGCTGGAAGGCGGCTATCACGATACCATCACCTACAACGACGACGCCATGACCCAGGTCGTGGAGCTGATGCGGCGCGTGGCTGACGGTAAACAAGATTTTTCCTTTGTTCCTAAAAACATTCGCAAACGCGCCGATGCCAGCTTCGCGCGCGGAATCCGTTGCATCCTGGCCACGCAGATCGTTGCCAATGGAACGCTCACGGTCTGGTCGCAGCAGGTCGATGCGCTGACGCTGAAGCCGGCTTCAGGCCGCAACTACGAGCCCCCGGCTCAGTGCGCATCCGAAAGCGCTTCCCTTCTCCTGCTGTTGATGAACGACCTGCCCCATCCCAACGCCGCCGAGCAAAAATCCATTCGTGCCGCTGCGGCATGGTTCAAAAAGACGGCCATCTACAATCAGCGTTGGCGTCGCTCACCGGATGGAGCCCAGCTTGTCCCCACTCCCGGCGCGGAACCGATCTGGGCGCGCTACTATCAAACCGGCACGGACATTCCCGTCTTTGCCGACCGCGACAAATCCATTCACGACAATGTCAGTGAGTTGTCCAAAGAGCGTCGCAATGGTTACAGTTGGTACAGCGCCGATTCGCAGCGCGCTCTCGACCGCTTCGCCAAGTGGAGCGCGGAGCACCCGGAGTCCCAATGAAAAACTTCCGTCTTATCCTTTCCTTGATTTCCTTCGCCGCCATCGCGAGTTGCCTGCCTTCCGCCGCCCAAGCCCCCGCCCAAGCTCAGCAGCTTCCCTGGTCTGAGCGTGCCGCCAACGCCGCCATTGCGCGCTGGCCCGACGGCCACTTTACTCCCCCCGGCGCGCGCTGGATCTGGAACTACGAGCTGGGCACGCTGCTGGATGGTATGGATTCCCTCTGGTTCAACACCGCCGATCCACGCTACTTCAACTACATCAAAAGCTCCGTCGATCAATTCATCGGCACTGACGGCTCCATCGCCACTTGGAAACCGGAAGAATTCCAGCAGGACAATATCCTGCTCGGCCGCCAGCTCCTGCTCCTTTACGCAACCACTCCCAATCCGCGCTATGCCAAGGCAGCCGATCTGCTCTATGACAATCTGATGCATATGCCGCGCACTCCCTCAGGCGGTCTCTGGCACAAGCAGAGATATCCCAATCAAATGTGGCTCGATGGCCTCTACATGGCCGAGCCTTTCTATGCCGAATATGCCTCCACCTTCCATCATCCGGAGGCATTCAAGGACATCACCCATCAATTCATGCTGCTCGACCAGCACGCGCGCGACCCCAAGACCGGCCTGCTCTATCACGGCTGGGATGAATCGAAGCAGGAGCGTTGGGCCAATAAGCAGACCGGCCTCTCCTCACAATTCTGGGCACGCGCCATCGGCTGGCATATGATGGCGCTGGTCGATACCCTTTCTTACTATCCAAAAGATGATCCCGGCCGCAAGCTGTTGATTGCCCTCCTTGAGCGCGATGCCGAAGCTGTGGCGCGCTTCCAGGACAAAGATTCCGGTCTCTGGTATCAGGTGATCGACAAGCCCTCAGAAAAGGGCAACTACCTGGAGTCGTCCGCTTCCTGCATGTTTGTTTACGCGCTGGCTAAAGGAGTGCGCATGGGCTATCTTCCTCAGCGCTATCTTGCCAATGCAGAGCACGGGTACAAAGGCATCTTGAGCCACTTCATTCAGACTGGTCCCGGCGAGGATGTCTCGCTTACCGGAACAGTAAAGGGCGCGGGCCTTGGTGGCGATCCATACCGCGACGGAAGCTACGCCTATTACATCGGCGAAAAGGTCATCACCAACGATCCCAAGGGAGTGGGAGCCTTTTTACTGGCCAGCGCGGAGATGGACAACTCTGCCTCTGCAAAGCTGGGCCGCGGAAAAACGGTTCTGCTCGATGCGTGGTTTAACAGCCAGCAGCACCCAGATTCAACCGGCCAGAAGATTTACTTCCACTACAAGTGGACCGACCAGGCCAACAGCGGTTACTCTTTCCTTGGCCACATCTTCAATAACTTCGGCGCTGAAACCAGCACCCTCTACACCGCGCCCACAGTTGCCCTGCTTAGCCAGGCGCAGGTCTCCATCATTGTCTCTCCGGATATCCCGGTTAAAAATCCCAACCCTCATTACATGCAGCCGGAAGACGCTACTCAGATCGCGGAGTGGGTCAAGTCCGGCGGCGTGCTGATGATCTTTGAGAACGACCCGGCGAACGCCGATATCGACCACCTTAACCTGCTCTCAGAAAAATTCGGCATCCACTACAACAGCGTGCTGCGCAATCAGGTAGACGGAAACAAATTCGAAATGGGCAAGGTGCCAATTCAGGGCGGCGGGCCCATCTTCCACGACCCGCACACCGCATACATGAAGGAGATCTGCACCATCACGGTCAAATCTCCGGCCATCGCGCAGCTTCGTGACCGCGGTGACATCCTGATGGCCACGGCAAAGTACGGCAAAGGAACCGTCTTTGCCACGGTCGATCCCTGGCTCTACAACGAATACACCGACGGCCGAAAACTCCCTGCCGAGTATGACAACTACGCCGCCGGCAAGGAACTGGTTCGTTGGATTCTCGCGCAGATTCCACGCAAACCTATGGGCCAGACCAAACCGTAGTGCGTCATGCCGAGGCCCCCACTTACTTTGCCGGCGGCGCACCAATTACATCGGGCCCCAGCTCCACGCAGACTTTTCCCAACCCGTCCGCTACCATTCGCCCGAATATCGCCGCGCCTTTTGCATTTAAATGTGTGCGATCTGGGCCTTTGTCTTTCGCATCCGGATGCACCGCCGCATCAAATTCGTCAGCCTGTTCCTGCGTCATGGTTTCCAGCAGTTTCACACTCTGCCCATTCAGGTCGATGACCGGAACATCTTCCTCTACAGCGACTCGTCTTGCGGCCGCCGCATACGCCTTCAAATCCTGAACCAGCTTGCCATCCTGATAACTACGCCGTGACAGCGAGGTCACAATCACCGGCTGAGCCCCGATGCTTCGCGCTTCCTCAATGTATCTGCGCATATTCGCCGCGTAGGTTGTATCGGGGTCAGTCTCGCGCAGCGGGCCTTTGCCCGGTATGTCATTGTGTCCGAACTGAATCAGTATGTAATCCGGCTTCCGGCTCAGCGCATCCTTCCAAAGTCCTTCATCGTAGTAGCTCTTGGAACTGCGGCCGTTCTTCGCCAGATTAACGCACTCTACATTCGGTGTCATCATGCTGCAAAATGCCGCACCCCATCCTCCGCCCAGGGCGACCGTCGAATCGCCTGTCAACACAATACGCACCGGTGCGCCATGAAGGATTGCCATGCTGCGCACACCCGCAGGCGGCAGCGTCGCGGCATCCGGCCTGACATATTGAGCCAGTGCAGGCACAGCCTTGCCCATGTCCACCGCCACAATGCGCCCAAAAACATACGCACCCTCGTAGTTCACATGCGTCTTGTCCGGAACAGTCTTGCCTTCCGCGTCCTTCTTGGTAAGGCCAAGCGCCTGGCCTTGCGCCTCGGTCAAAGTATCCAGGTAGGCGATGCTGTCTGCATGAAGGTCGATCAAAGGCACGTGCATCTTCTTCGCAACCTTTTTCATCGCCTCGGCATGGGCTATCAAGTCGGAGT
>JBEKFS010000019.1:0-30762 GCA_050013195.1 Occallatibacter sp. | reverse complement strand
TGGCCAATTCGCTCCACACGCCCTTCTGCCAGCACGGTCTCCCCAGGCATATCCAGAACCCGATACTTGAAGGAAGTACTACCGATATTTGGAATTAGGCATTTCATTTTGAACGTTTTTGAACACTCTTGAATTAATTTAAAGCATACAGTACAATTCAAGTCAGAGTCAAATGGATATTTGACGGATTTTGAGGTTGATCCTGTATGGCGGGCATTGCCGGACAGTCGCGAGTCAATCAGGCAGCGGGCGCTTCCTCATCTACTGCCCGCCTTGAGGAACTCGGCATTGTGGGGGCCGGGGGCGGGGGCTTTCCCACAGCTGTCAAATTCGCTACTCAGGTGTCTCTGGTCATCGTAAACGCGGCAGAATGTGAACCCCTGCTGCACAAGGACAAGGAGCTGCTCCATCACTTCTCTGAGCCCTTATTACGCGGCCTGCGCATGGCCATGGAGATAGTCGGCGCTCGCGAAGGGGCCATTGGAATCAAGGAAAAGTACCATGAAATCATTGCCGCGCTGGAGCGTATCGTGCCGTCCGGAGTGCGGGTTGTGCCCTTGCCGGATGTCTACCCGGCAGGCGATGAATTCATTCTCGTCCACCTGATTACCGGCCGCGTCATTCCGCCTGGCGGACTGCCCAAGGATGTGGATGTAGCCGTCGCCAATGTCGAGACCCTGATCAACATCGGCCTGGACCAGCCGGTGACCCACAAATACCTCACCGTGGCCGGCGCCGTTGAGACCCCCGTTACTCTTCGGGTACCCGTTGGCATCACCATCGGCGAAGTGATCGAAGCCGCCGGCGGCGCAACTGTGAGCGATATCGGGGTGCTCCTCGGCGGCGTCATGATGGCCAAACCGGCGGAAAGCCTTGATGTACCGGTGACGAAAACCACAGGCGGAATCGTCGTGCTGCCTGCCTCGCACAGTCTCATCCAGCGACACAACGCCCCGATGATTCAGGTCAATCGCATCGGCCGCTCGGCCTGCGACCAGTGCCGCTTCTGCACAGAATTCTGCCCGCGCTTTCTGCTCGGGCATCCCATTCAACCGCATCGTGCCATGCAGTCGCTCGGCTTTGCCACTGGCGTGGACGCCATGGTCGCCACGCTCTACTGTTGCGAGTGCAATCTCTGCTCGCTCTACGCCTGCCCGGAGGACCTCGATCCCAAGAATGTCTGTGTGCAGGCCAAACCGCTGGCGCGCGAGCGCGGGCTGACCTTCAAGGGCGACCCTGCATCCATCACCCCCCATCCCCTTGCCGAATTCCGCCGCGTACCGATGCGCAGGCTGATCGCCCGGCTAGGACTGGGAGAGTTCAATAATGTGGGTCCGCTTGTAGACCATCTTTTCTCGCCACAAAAAGTAAAAATTCTCCTCAAGCAGCACACTGGAGTTCCCGCAGTTCCGGTGGTGAAATGTGGCGACCGGGTTCGCGTCGGCGATCTGCTCGCCGCGCCGGAGCAGGGTAAACTCGGCGCTCGCATACACGCCAGCATCGACGGCGTAGTGAGCGTAACCGCCGATGCGGTCTTCATCGAAGCGTAGGGCGTACCAAAGGAGTAAACGTCGTGTCTGAAATCAGCTCTATCGGGCTAGTCGAGCTTTCCAGCGTGGCCACAGGTTTCCTGGTCGAGGATGTGATGCTAAAGGCCGGAAATATTCAGCTGCTCTTGGCCCGCAGCATCTGCTCGGGAAAATTTCTCATCGCGGTCTCAGGCGACGTAACTTCAGTTGAGGCCGCGGTACAGGCCGGCGGTGTTGCCGCCGGTCCATCGCTGATCGAAAAGCGGCAGATCGCGCGCGTACATCCCTCTGTTCTGGAGGCCATCTCCAATGCCGTCGATATCGATCCCCGCCAGTTGCGCTCCATTGGCGTCATCGAGACCTTCTCCGCCGCCAGCATTATTGAGGTAGCCGACGCTGCCGTAAAATCCGCCAACGTGACTCTGCTCCGCATTCATCTGGCTATGGCTCTGGGTGGCAAAGGATTTGTGATGATGGCCGGCGATGTAGCCAGCGTGCAGGCAGCCGTAGCCGCTGGCTCCAAGGTCGCCGCCGAAGATGGAATGTTGGTAGGCCGCAGCGTGATTGCCGCGCCATCCGAAGAACTCTTTCGAGATTACATCTAGCCCGAAGTCTGAATCGGTCTCAACACGCATACAGTAAGCCAGTGGCCCCGTCCCCACGCTGTTATTCAATCAACGGTAGGAAGCCAACGCATTGCATGTTTTGTCTGATCTTTGACCCTACTCGAACAACCAGTCCAGATTCACAGTCCCTTGCGGCAGCGCTTGCGCAGTACCACTCCCAGCCTCTGTCGCGCCTGAACTCAACTGTGCAATCCGCTGCCGGAAGGTCGCCAGTTCTTTCTCATACATCGGTAGACACTGCTGCCAGTTGGGAAACTGATTCATCCCGCCGCGAAACGGAATCCGCCGCTGCGCTGTCTCCATGCTGGTTGCCGTACGGTAAGCAGTCCCGGCCACATTCGTCAGTGAGCGAAACTTATCCACGCTCACTGTAAGCAACGTCTCCGCCTTCCACAAATGTGCCGCATCGTGATCGTAGCCATAGAGCATCGTCTCCACCGCGGCCTTGGTCTTCTCGTTGTAAAACTGCATCAAGAGCGAGATCGCGCGCATATCGTTGACCACCCGCGCATATTCGTTCTTGTTCCTGGTCACGAACGGTCCGGCCGCCTCGGCTGCATCCAGCGCCCTGCGCGATGCCTCCACAGTTTCGTCGCTCACTCCAATCGGCGTCTCGCCGTGGTGAGGCAGTTTCTTCGCCTCCAGCGCCACATATTCGTCCAATCGCTCGCCCTCGGGTGCGTCTCCGGTCCATAGCGTCGTTGCCGGGCTAAAGCGTTTTGCGTCGATCAACTGCAGCATCGTCATTCCCAAAGCGAATGCCTGACGGTTTCCCTCTGTAATGCCGATTCGCGGCAGCAACCGCGGCTGGCATGGCCCCGCCAGCGTATACGCTTCCAACAGCTTTTCTCCCGCCTCTTTCGAGCCGTACTTCTCCGCAAACCGCCCCACCCAATATGCGTGCTCCTTCTCCGCGTCGCGATTCGGATTCCATGCATAACGAGCCCACGCCTCGAACCAAATCCAATCGCGATCCGTCTGCTCCAGCAGCGGCTCCGTCTTGTCGCCCGCCACCGGCCACTCCCAATAGCGCAGCGGATACAAATGCAGTCCGCCAACCCCAATGCGTTGAAAGCTGCTCAGCGTTTGCCGCACAAAATCCGGATCGCCCCAGCGGAATGGCTCCAGGTCTGAAAGCAGATGCACATTTGCTATCGCCACATTTGAGTTCGCGGCCAGCATCTTGAACCGCTCCAGCACCGGACCCCGCACATCCGTCCAGGTCAGCGACTCTCCATTCCACTTGAACATGGTGTCGATATTCGAATAAAGCGGCTTGGCCGCCTTCATCACCGCGTCAATATCGGTGGCATGAGCGCGCACCACAATCGGTGGCTCCGTCGTCGAGCCTGACTCCTTCAAGCCATCCTTAACGCCGGAAATAATTGTCTCCGTCAGCCACCTCTCGCCCTCGTGAGGCGAGAGCGCCTCGCCCAGCGTCATCATCAACCCTGCATTCGGATACTCGCGCACAAACTCCGAAATTGCATAGCGTGTATAGGCGCTGGCCTCCGCATTCGGCTCCGCCAGATGATAAGGAAGGTGATGCGCTCGCGCAAACGCATGAGAGAGGTGAATGTTATAGAACCCCTGTATAACCCAGATTCCGCGCCTATCAGCCTCTGCCGTCAGCCACTTGAACATTGCAATGTTCTCGTCCAACTGCGCTGTCGTAAGCTCCTGCGCTTCGGGATACTTTGGCAGCTTAAGCAGGCTGGTAAACGGATGTCCGTTCCACAGATAAAGCGTGTTCATGCGCTCCTCGGCCAACATATCCAGATAACGCGTCCAGCCCGCCTTGTCGTAAAAAAACGGAAAATCTTTCGGCGTATACGGATAGTCGTACTCCGCATCCTCATAGGTGATCTCCGACTTTTGCATCCCGATGCAGGTTCCGCGCAGCTTCAGCGCCGGGTGCTCCATCTCGTCGATCCCCTCGGGCAACGCGCCGCTCGCCCTGACGCGCTCTGCAAGTTCCATCTCGCCGTACAGAATCCCTGAAGAATCGCTTCCCACAACCACCCAGGTCCTTCCCACCTGCCGGATGAGAAACGCTTCCTGCATTAGTGGCGGGAATTCAGGTAGATTGAACTGCCCCATCTCCGGTGCGTTCCACACTCCAGCCACAACCCTCGCTCCAACCGGAATCGTCTTCAACTCCGCCAGCGCCGCGCGCAGCCGCTCTGCGCCATACTGCTCGCGCGCAGATGCGCCCTTCGCAGTCACCACCTTCACCCGGACCGCCTGCGCCGCAACACACAGAGCAAGCGCACAAACCAGCAGTCCTGCAAATCTCTTCACTGTCGTCGTCTTCATCATCTCCAACTCAGGCCTTTTCAATCAGTACAGCCATGTACGGTTTGCCGCTCAGCGCAATCTTGCTTTTGCCACTAAAAGTTCCCGGCACGGGCGTCTTGGTCATCTCCCACGGGTCAATCAGCGTGATCTTGAACTTTTTTTGCTCCGGCAGCGGGAATTCATACTCAGCCGCGCAGTGAAAATCAAAAAAATAAAGATAGCGCTCGCCGGGATTCGCCGCGTAAGTATAGTACGGCGCTTCAGCAGCCATCAGCCCTGTCGTGCCCGTGCTCTCCAGTAGCTTTCGCAGAAAAGTAATCCGCGCGGCGCTCGTTCCGTGCAGCGTTCCCGCATCGGACCACACTGGATTTCCGTCCGTCGCGATATACGTCTCACCGTGCGTTGCATACGCGCCGTTAACAATCGCCCGCCAGAACCGGTTGGTCATCTCCTGCGGAGAAAGATTGCCCCAGCGCCGCGCAATGTTTCCCTCATACTGAATCTCATCGTAGATAATCGGCTTGTTCCACGCCGCCAGCCGCTCGGCCGTCTTCTGAAAGTCGTATTCCTGCAAACTCGCATGCGTACACCAAGGCTTGGAGTGGTCGTAGATCACCTTGCTGTGATGAATCGAGCGCAACCGGCCATAAGGATCGCTTTGCTCGACAATCCGGAAAAATCGGTCCCAGTCTTTCATCGATTTTGATTTCACCAGGTCATATTCGTTGGCGATGGACCACCACACATTCCGGTAGGCGGAAAGCCTCGCCACTGCATAGCGAAGATAGCGGTCGTCCGCTTCTTCTCCCATTGCCTTGAATCCCCACGCGTCGTACGGATGGAAAAGAATCACGTCCGCCTCGATGCCCGCTGCCAACAAATCCTGAATCCTCTCCTCCACGCGCCGGAAGTAAGCCGGGTTCAGTCGCGCCAGATCGTAGCACTCCGTACTTGTTACTTCCGTCGAATTCTCCATCGTGCTCTTTGGGGTCTCTGCTGCTTCTGCGCCAATGCGTTCAAACGGCATGGCAATCGGCTTACGCTCTCCCAGCGGCTTGGGCAAAAGGCACATCCGCACCTTATTGAACCCCGCCGTCTTCAGCGACTCCAGCGTAAACCGCTGCAGTGGATCGCCGATGAATCCGTACGAATAGCATGTGGTTCCAAATGGAAAATACGGCGTCCCATCCGCATATTGAAAATGAAACTGATGCGCTGTGCCCACCGGCCCATGGTTGCCCGGCTTGGCGGGAACGCACTCAAACGACCCTGTCTGCCCTGCAAGCTCCTTCACGCTTCCTGTCGTTTCATAGCTCCAATGCCCCACGGCATCCGGAGAAAAGCGCACTCTATAAACGCCCTCGCCATCGTAAAATCCCGCAGCCTCCACCGTTCTGTGCCCCAGGGTAAAGCGCGCGCCAAATTTCATGTCCACAAACGGATTCCCGCTCGACGGCCCCTTGGCCTCAATCTCAAAGACACCCCACTGCTCGACCAGTGCGCCGCTGCTCTCGGCACGCGCTGCGCCGCCGTCCAACACAAAGCTGGAAACTGCCGCAACAGCTCCCAGCTTGATCAACTCTCTGCGATCCATTGTTCCTCCACAACGATTTCAGCATTGCACACAAAATCGCGACGTTTATTGCAGTTTGATTTCGACTGTCGTCTCTTGACTCACTTTTCTGAGCGGAATCTCCTCATCAAGCCAGGTAATGTGTCCGTCGATATAAATCGAATTCACCGATTTCATATCAACAGGAAGATGAAGTACAAACTCGCGCGTGATCCCATGCGGGTCCACTGAAATCCGCCACAGCTCCGCGCTCACATGCTCCACACGCAGGCTCACCGTTCCCCCGGTCGTCACCGGTGCATTCTCCACGGTGACAGCCTTGCCCTCTGGAACCCAACTCTCCGGCAGCCCGGCCAGCAGATGCAGCTTACCTTCGCGCTCATTGATCAACATGTCGCGCAGAAGCAGAACCAAATTGGCGTTAGCCCAAGCCTCCGGCATGTCGCCTGTGCCTTCCATGTTGTCGCGCTTGCTATGAGGCGTCTCGCAGACCCGCGGCAAATCCACATCCACCAGAATCTCTTCCTTCCAAACCTTCGTCGTGTAGCTGTGGTTCATCGCCGCCACCAGCATCTCCGCAGCCTTCTGCTTCTCTCCGCGCAACAGGTAGGTCTCGGCCATATTCATCGCCTCGCCCGCCCACACGCCGGCCGGCCCAGCCCACGCCACGTTGGTTGGAAGTCCCTGCTTCTCCTCGTTCTCCATCCGCGAAATCAATCCCGTGACCAGCGCATCGTCAGCCGCATACAGGTGCGTCGGATACACCGCCAGAAAAGTCTGCGAGTACGCACCCTCCGGATAGGTCGGCATCGCGGGCAGATAAGCCGGCACCGTCTTCTCCAGTTTCACCGCTCTCTGCACGCTCTCGCGAATCGCCTCCACGTAGGCAGCGTATTCCTTCTCCAGCCACGCGGCATCATCGTCGTGCCCCAGCGTCTTCGCAGCTTCTCCAGTCACTTTTTCCGCGTAGGCTGCTAAAAAGTTGTGCGCATAAGAATGTCCCTCCGGCAATCCTGAATCTCCATAACTCCACGGCAGCAATCCATACCAGTAGCTCTTCTCACCGGGCATCAACTCGGGTTCCGGCTCCGGCCTGCAATTCGACGCGATCATGCGCTTCACCGGCCGCGCACCAGCCGGAACATCCTTCATGCCTTCGAGCGTCGACTCCTCACGATGATCCCGAATCCACTGCGAGGCCCGAAGCAAATACGGATACGCCTGCTCCAGCCATTTTCTATCGCGCGAAAATAGATAGTAGTCCCACACCGCAGCGGCATTTCCGCCCGCGTTATCCCATGCTGGCCAGCCGCTGGCCGGAGGACCATCCCACTCTCCGTCGTCGTTCATAATGTGGAAGCTGTGCTCCACGCTCTTGCGCGCCGGCTCAAGATAACCCGCTACCTCCATCGCCCGTGCCTGAAAATACTCACCCCGTCCCCAATACTGCCGGTAGACTGCCGGCCCATCCAGCGTCCACAAATCTCCCTGCGCATCGTACTCGGTCAAAATCAGCACATACGCAATCGATGAATAGTAAAAGTTATTCGATTCTTGTTGCGGGAACTCGACCATCGTCCCACGTGCCCATATATCGTCCCACTGCGCCTTGGCTTTGGCCAGCAACGCATCGCAGCTCTCCTTCGAAAGCTCTCCATTCCGCGCCGCAGACCATTCATAGGGCAGCTCGATCCACAGAGTCTTCTCTCCATGTGCCGGCACGCTCACGTGCAACGCCAGCGTCAGTCCATCGTCCTCAGTTGAAATCGCAGCACCTGCGGCCTCCATCACCAGCGCCACATCCTCGCCGCTCATTGTCACTAGAGTCTGCCCCGCCACGTGGCCCGGTAAATTTCGCTCTCGTCCGCTCAGCTTCAGCACTGCCTCAGCTGCTGCCGCGCCCTCATTGTGAAACGTGAGCCGCACCACATCCATGCCCCTGGCGCCCGAGTTCTTTTCCGGCAGCAGCCCGGCCTTGGCGTCCGGGTCCACCGCGAAGGCCAGCTCCTCCAACTCCAGCTCGCCTCCTTCAAGCCTCGAAACCACAAACGGATATCGCCCCCGAAAAAGCTCCTGCCCGTTCACCTTCAGCGGTGTCGCGCCCGCAAACGCCTCAATGGCCAATTCGCCATCCATCTGGCTGCTGAAGCCGATGGGCGTATCCAGCGGTCTGCGCTTCAGGCTCCACTGCGACCACTTCAAATTGCCCTCTTTATCCACGATCGTCTTGTGGCTGCCCATCGGCAGGCCAATCAGGCTCTGCGCATCAGTGTTTGACCAGCGGTGATCAATGGTTACCTGCGCCGCGCTCACACCCATGCAAGCCGCGCACGCCAGCCATGCAAAACCATTCCATATGGAACACACAAATCACCTCTCTGCCGGGAAATATCGCGACCTTCAAGTCTAACTGTAATTTCAGAGATTGATTCCAGAAATATGAGGCGCCCTGCACTCCGGCAACCGCCCCGCAGCCTCACGGCCTGGCGCCTAACCAAAGCCGTGAGGCGCTTTCCCTCAGCCCTACCGGTAAAACTGCGGAATGAAGTTCTGTTCCTGGATAGGCGGGCGCACGTATTTCGACTTCTCCAGCTTCGGCAATTCCAGCGGCTCGGGTGTCAAATCGCGGTAGACGAACATCGACAGAAGATGCCGTATCACGTTCAGCCGGGCGCATTTCTTGTCTTCCGCATTCACCACATACCAGGGCGACTGCTTGGTGTCGGTTATCGCGAACATCTCGTCCTTGGCCCGCGAGTATTCCGCCCAGTGCTTGCGCGACTGCAAATCCATCGGACTCAACTTCCAGCGCTTGGTGGGGTTCTTCATGCGATCCTGAAAGCGCCGCTCCTGCTCCTCGTCGCCGACAGAGAACCAGTATTTGATCAATCGAATCCCGGAGCGGATCAACATGCGTTCGAACTCCGGGCAGCTATGCATAAACTCCTGATACTGCGCCTCGGTGCAGAAACCCATCACCCGCTCGACGCCCGCCCGGTTATACCAACTGCGATCAAACAGCACCATCTCGCCCGCCGCTGGCAGGTTGGCAACATATCTTTGAAAGTACCACTGCGTCTTTTCGCGCTCAGTGGGTGTACCGAGAGCTACCACCCGGCAGATGCGCGGATTAAGCGATTCTGTAATGCGCTTGATGGCGCCTCCCTTGCCCGCTGCGTCACGCCCTTCAAAGATCACCACCACCCGCAGGCCCTCGTGGCGAATCCACTCTTGCAGCTTGACTAGCTCCACTTGCAGGCGGCTTAGTTCGCGCTCATAGTCGCAGTCTTTTCCCAGATGCAACGTTTTTTCATCATCCGGCTTTGGTGCTGGCAGGTCTCCGCCAACCTGAATGTCATTTTCAGGAGTTGCCTTACGCTTCTTCTCTGGCTTTTCCTTTTTGTGCTTGTCTTTCATCGGCCCTCCTCTAACTCCACAGGCTATCCCTGTTCCTATCGGCAGGATTCATCGCAGGAATCATCATAATCCTTTGATTCACGGGTGAAGAATTCCTTTTTACCGACATTTGAAGACCAAAGGCGAAAGCCGGCATCTTCGCCGGCCCGCACACGGGTGTCATACCAATATTGTCGCCAGCTCAACCTTCAGCGTAATCGCCACATCGGAAATCTTCTCCGCGGGCATCTCAACCCTCAAAGAGGCTTCATCCTGCTTCCACTTGAGCTCGCCCTTATAGCCCAGCAACTCCACTCTCTGGATCTTGCCGGGAGCCTGCGGGCTGGCCAGGCCGAGAGCGCGCACAACGGCTTCCTTCTCCGGCCAGCCCATCACAAATGCATAAAGCGTGCTTCCCTTGGTAGTAAAGCGAACATCCTCGGCAGTCAGCGCTGGGTGCTTGCTCTCATTGAATCGTTCCGCCTGCACATCAACCTTCGTCGAGGGACCTTCTCCGTAAATCTTCCATGGCCGCGTGGAATAGATGCCTTCGCTGTTCACCGCCATCCACTCCGTGATACCGTCCAGCACAACCATCTCCTCATAATCCAATGCGCCGGAGTTCGGCAGCGGAAAATTCAGCAGCAGGTTGCCATTCTTGCTGACGATATCCGCGAGCATGTCGACTACCTTCTTGGCCGTCTTGTATTGCTGCCCCCGCTTGTAATGCCATTGGCCGATGCAGGTATCGGTCTGCCACGGATTCTTGGCTATCTCATCGGAGACGCTGCGCTCATGATCCAGCAGGCAAGTGCCAATCGCGCAATCAGTCGCTTCCTTGCTGGTATAGACCGCTTCAGTTACGCCGCCGTGCATCTGCGCACTCACGTTATAAAGGTGCGCCACCATCTTCAGCCCATAATCCTCAAAGGGAAGAAGACCGTCGGTGTAAAGCAGGTCGGGTTGATACTTGTCGATGAGGTCGGTCATGCGGTCAAGATAATGGCGG
Source organism: Occallatibacter sp. (assembly GCA_050013195.1). Taxonomy (GTDB): domain Bacteria; phylum Acidobacteriota; class Terriglobia; order Terriglobales; family Acidobacteriaceae; genus Telmatobacter. The sequence goes on along the minus strand of JBEKFS010000019.1, from coordinate 20,331 downwards.
CGCCACGAATCTGGAATGCCGTCTTCGTTCCAGGCCACTTTCACTTCGCCGGAGAACCGGGCGCAATCGGCATCATGATACAAATCCGCATACTGCGGATCAATGCCGTCATAGGGAACTCCGGCAAGCGGGCCGGTCTTGTCCGCGCCGTGGCTCACGGCAAACCACTTATAACTGATCCATAGGTGCTCGCTGACTCCGAAGCGCAAACCCTGCTTGCGCGCCGCATCCCGCCACATTCCAACCACATCCTTCTTAGGCCCCATCTTCACTGCGTTCCAGCGCGTATACTTGGAATCCCATAGGTCGAAGTTATCGTGGTGAACGCCCATGCTGACAAAGTATTTTGCGCCCGCCTTCTTGTATAAACTCATCAAATAATCAGGGTCCCACTTAGCCGCCTTCCAGTTATTCACCAGGTCCTTGTAGCCCACCTTCGCGGGATGGCCATAGGTTTCCACATGATAACGATATTGGTCCGATCCTTGTATGTACATATTGCGCGCATACCAATCCCCATCTTCAATGGCCGATTGTGGACCCCAGTGCGACCATATGCCGAACTTGGCATCGCGAAACCACTCCGGAATCCGGTAGCCTTGCAATGAAGACCTGGTTCCCAGGAAGTTATTGTCCGGCGCAGCCTGAGCAATTGCAAACCTTGACAACGCAAGCGCGGAACACGCACCGCCCATCCACTGCAATAATTCCCGCCTGTTCATGGTTATGTCCCTCCATTCACCCTCCGCAGAATACCCGCGCTACGGGTGTGCGTCAATTACAGGCCGCACATAGCCGTCGATTATACTGAATTGACCATGCGGCAATTGCAACCTAAAACCCGCGCCACGCCTCTTCCAGCGTTGCCTGTCATCCCGTGGGCATGGAAAGCCGTATGAGTACTACTCCCAGCGCTCCGCATCATGTAGACGAACATCACGACTGGAAACCGGCGGTCAACCCATGGATAGTTGCCGCGTCTGTCATGCTGGCCACCTTCATGGTGGTGCTCGACTCCTCAGTGGCCAACGTCGCCCTGCCGCACATTGCCGGCAACCTCTCGGCTACTACCGATGAGTCCACCTGGGTTCTGACCAGCTACCTTGTCTCCAATGCCATCATGCTGCCCGCCTCCGGATGGATCGCGCGGCGCATTGGGCGCAAGCGGCTGCTCATTATCTCCATCCTGATCTTTACCGCTGCTTCGCTGCTCTGCGGCATGGCGTTGAACATGCCCATGCTGATTGTGGCCCGGATTATGCAGGGCGTGGGCGGCGGCGGAATGCAGCCCCTGGCCCAGTCCATCCTGCTTGAGAGCTTTCCGCCCCGCCAGCACGGCACCGCCATGGCCGTCTTTGGCGTTGGTGTCATCGTCGCACCGATCATCGGTCCCACCCTCGGCGGATGGATCACCGACAGCTATTCCTGGCGCTGGATCTTCTACATCAATCTTCCCATCGGCATCCTGGCGCTCTTCATGGTCAACCTCTTCGTCGAAGACCCGCCGTACCTTCGCAACGCATTCAAAGGGGCAATCGACTATCTCGGCTTCGGCCTGATGGCCCTCTGGCTGGGAACATTGCAACTCGTGCTGGACAAGGGACAGGAGGCTGACTGGTTCGCCTCCACCTGGGTGCGATGGACGGCAGCCGTCTCCACGCTGGCGCTCATCACCTTCATCGTCCGCGAACTGAAGGACCGCGAACCCATCGTTCATTTGAACGTCTTCGCCGACCGCAACTTCAGCGTGGGAACGCTGGTTACCTGTCTATACGGATTCATCCTCTATGCTTCCACGGCCATGCTGCCCCTGTTTCTGCAAACCATGATGGGATATTCGGCGCTGCAGAGTGGCATGTCCGTAAGCCCGCGAGGCCTCGGCGCCATGGCGTCCATGGTGGCCGCGGGCTTCCTGGTCCGCTACATCGATGCCCGCCTGCTGATGGCCTTCGGCTTTGCCCTGCTCAGTTACTCCACTTGGTTGCTGGGACAGATCAATCTCGCCATCGGCATGGGATCGGTTGTCATGCCCAACGTGGTCAGCGGACTCGCCATGGGTTTCATCTTTGTTCCCCTCACCACCATGACCCTGAGCCGGCTGCCCAAGCGGGAGATGGGCAACGCCACCGGCATCTACAACCTGATGCGCAACATCGGTGGCTCCATCGGCATCGCCACCGTCACCACCATGCTGGTCCGCGGCGCTCAGGCCCATCAGAATTATCTAGCGGCAAACGCCGGCGCCGGAAACCCCGTCGCCAACGGACTGGTACGCGGCTTGCAGGCTAGACTCTTTTCTCAGGGCGTCGACATGGTCACCGCGCAGCACAAAGCTTTGGGCGCGCTCTACCGCAGCGTCCAGCAGCAGGCGACCCTGATGGCCTATATGGATAACTTCCGCCTGATGGCCTTCCTAGCCCTGCTTTGCGTCCCCATGCTTCTACTCTTCAAGAGGGTGAAAAAGCACGATTAATGCGGCATGAATGCACCGCTCAGGCTCTCTTCTTGATCGACTCCAACAACGTACTGTCGATGCGTGTCTGCCAACCGCGTCCTGTTGCTTTGAAGTGGCTGATCACTTCGGGCGATAACCGCAAGGACACTAGCGTCTTGGTAGGAGCCACTTGAGGACCGCGCTTGCCTCTGCGAACTAGCTTTCCATAGCGAACCAAATCGGCCTGCGCAAGCCAGGCGCGCGTCGCCTCGGCATCATTCGGGTCATAGGGGCCATCACCAGGATCGTAAGGGATTAGATCGCCTTCCTTATGAGCCAGCACGCGCTCCCAATCGGTTTCACTTGGCGTCTTATTCATATTGTTCGCGCTCCTCTCGCGATGCTGGCCGAAACGAAATCACGCGAACCTGATCTCCGCGTTTGGTGTAAATCAATGCCAGCAGCCTTCCATGAATCACAGCTACGGCAATGTCCATCCAGCGGCGCTCGCCCTGTCGGCTGCTTTCGTAAGTACATTTGTCCGGATTGTCGTAGATAAAATGAGCATCTTTGAAGTCGAGTCCATGCTTCTTAAGATTGGACCGCCTCTTTGTCTCATCCCAGACAAATATGATTTAATTGTAGCTACAATATAATAAAATTACAAGCAATATCAGCATGAATGAGCTTTGCCAACAAGCGCCCTACTTCTCCACGCGCACCAGCAGGCAGGTAATATTGTCGTGTCCGCCGGCTTGGTTGGCGGCATCCACCAGGCTGGCGCAAATCTGGTCAAGAGGCAAATCGGCGTCCAGCAGAGCTTCAATCTGCGCATCGGGAACCTCGCCGGTCAACCCGTCGGAGCAGAGCAAAAAAATGTCGCCAGTCTCAGCTTTCAGTTCAAATAAATCCGGTTCAACGCTCGGCTGTGTGCCCAGGGCACGGGTAATCACGTTGCGCAGTGGGGAGTGCAGGGCTTCGTCGGGTGTGATGCGACCCATCCGAACCTGCTCCTCCACCAGCGAGTGGTCATGGCTTATCTGTTCCAGTTTGTGTTTGCGCAGCCGGTAACTGCGGCTGTCGCCCACGTTGAAGACCAGAACGCGCCGTCCTTCGGTTACCAGGCCCGCCAGCGTAGTTCCCATGCCGTTGAGATGGAAGTCGGCCTCGGCGCGGGAATAAATTGCCTCGTTGGCGGCGCGGATGGCCTCGACTACCGCTTCTTCGAGCGGAATTTCTGCGCCACGCTCTTCGAGTAGGCGAAGCACCTCGCACACCGCCAAAGAACTGGCGATTTCGCCGGCTGCCGCGCCGCCCATGCCGTCGCAGACAACATAGACTCCATGCTCGGTGGAGACTCCGAATGAATCTTCGTTGGAAGGGCGTGTGCTGCCGCAGTCGGTAAGCGCTGCAACCGCGTAGCGAACGTTCGTTTTGGACAAGAAATCTCTCCCGCACCCCAGTTTACACGGGCAGGCGTTAAAAGCGGTGCAAGCTCACACTCAGCGGCTGCTCGGATGAGCCGCGGGGGCGATAGAAGAAGGCTCCAGAAGCGCAGTCGGCGCCGGCAGCTCGAAGACCTGGATTGCCCCGCCGTTCAGCACGGCCACACGCCGTCCAGAAGGCGAGATGGCCACATTTCCGCCCGCATCGAGAATCGGATTGGCTGCCGTCTCCAGCACTACCTTCCCGTCCGCAGCGTCCAAAACCTCCACCAGTTGCCCTATGATGTCGCTTTGGTCGAGGGTTGAGCGGGTGCGAACCGGGTGGTTGACGGCCAGAGCCTCCCGCGCCAGCCGCAAGCCATTCGGCGACCTCACCACCAGCGGCCACACCGTCGCATCAGAAGTCTCCGCATCCCAAAGGCGGCGTCCTTCAGTCGTCATCGCCACCAGCTTGCCCGCGCCCTGCGGAGTGCACGCGGTCACCAGCACCTCCCGCTCTGAAAGAAAATCGAAGAGCGGCGCGCAACTCGACTCCACCTGCCCCACTATTCTGCTGCCGCCGCCAAAGAATCTAAGATTCAGCAGCCACTTTTCGCCCATCGTGCGCAGGCTTTCCAGGTAGCCGTCGGAGTTGATGGGCAAATGCACCGTGGAGCGAGCGCGGCTGACCAGCATCACCTGGCCGGAGTCCCGCCGCAGAATGCGTACCTCCAGATTGGACTCGCTCTCCGGCTTTTGCCCATACCCGTTCAATGGGCCCTGATTGCCCGTCTCGCCGGTTTTACTGCCCACTGCAGCCGGCTCGCGCGAGTTGGTCACCAGAAACTGCTGCGTAGGGTCCATCTCCAGCCAAAGCAACGGGCCTGGAAAACGCAGAAATGGCTTCAACGCCAGCGTCGCGTCGCCCAATTCGAGATTGTTGCGGTCGCGCAGCAGAAAGTGGCCGCCGTTGAGCGCCCACAGATAGCGCTGCCGGTCGTGAACCGTCCACAGGGTTTCGGCCTCCGCCGTTCCTGCCGGCAGTGTGAGTACCACAGCGCGAATCTGCCGCTCTTCATATTCTTCGGCCTCTCGTCCCCCGGTCTCGCGATGAATCAGTCCCGGCACACGAAAGGTGAACAGCAGCCTGTTTTCATCCAGAAAGTCCAGCGAAACAACGCTGTTCCGCAGGCCCAGGTTGATTGCCCCCGGTGACGTGAAACCCAGTGGCGCCACGGGAATCATGAACGCCGGTGGCTGAGAGGGCTTGTTGGCAAGACGCTCGGGCAGCGCGCGCTCCTGGGGAACGAGAGTTGGCGCCGGCGCATCCGGTATCTGGCCCTGCACGGCCGCAACCGCGCACAGTGCCGCCCCCATCGCCGCCAGGCCCATGCCCGCGCTCAATCCCCATCCCGCTGCAAACAGCCGTTTCGCCATCTATAAATATTCTCGCCGATTCGGCTGTTCTTCGGCAGTGATGCGGTTTCCAGTTTGCATGTCATTCGACCGCAAGACCCTCCCAAAACAGACCCCGAGCGGGAAGGCGATGTTACTGCAGTTCATCGTCTGGTTTTGTAGCTCTTGGCGGTCGACGCATATCAGAAGATGTGACTCGTATCACTGACCTTGTGCCAATCATTCGTGTGTGTTTAGTATTCTCAGCCTTCCGAAGTGCGGTCCACAGCCGCATCGCCTGTGAGAGGTGGGAAGTCTTCACACGATGAATAGTGGGTAGGAGTCTCCCATGACGATGGCAAAGATAGTCTCCGTTGCGGTGCTTTGTATCGCGTCATGCAGCGCGTTGGCGGGACAGCGCACGAAAGAGGAAGTGGCCGCCGAGAAGCGAATCACCGGCACTTTGCACCAGATGTACGAGGCAGAGATGCGGAAGGACCTCAATTTTGTCTTATCTCACCTCGCCGACGATTTTGCCGAAGTTGCAGGTAACGGAGGCGTGTATCACCGTGCGGATATCGAGGCGGAATGGCCCAACGTGGCACTGCACGACTACAAACTCTCGGACTGCGCGTTCAAGCTGATGACCCGCGATTCCGCGTACTTGAGTTGCAAGATGGAACTGAATGCGACGTACAAGGGGCAGCCATTTCCGAGCCGTCTCCGGGTGACCACTGTGTGGACTCGTCACGGAGGCGAGTGGTTGATACGGTTTGAACAGGGAACGACAATCGTCGAACCGTCGAATAGCAATTAGGGAAATTCCTCACCTATTCATATTTCCATGAAAGTGTCGAAATCAGCCCATAGCGCTCAATGAAGAGCTCTCACGCTCCTTCCTTGCGAATTCCAGCCCGTTGGCCGGTAACTCGTAAACTGTGCAACATCGGTTATTGGCAGTGATACAGCAAGCCCCGCCCGTGTGCGACAGTAAAGAAGGATGACAAAGAACTCCACAACCGTTTCTCCACGCATCGCGTTTCTCGGTTACGGCGCCTGCTTTGTCGCTGGCTGCTTCTGGGGCACCGGCTTTTACTGGGGCCGCCTCGCGCTCAACGAGATGAGCGTCGAATACATGGTGCTCTATCGCTTTCTCTTTGCTTCTCTTGGCATGTTGCCCGTGGCCTTCATCCATCGCCGCCGTTTCCGGCTCTCCGCCGCCGAGGCGCGTCTGCTGCTCCTCTGCGCCTTCCTCGGCGTTCCCCTCCAGTTTCTGCTCCAGTTTCACGGCCTTGCCCGCACCACGGTCAGCCACGCCTCCCTCATGGTGGGCGCCATGCCGGTTCTGATCGCCGCAGCCGCCCCGCTCTTTGCCGGCAAGCGGGCCCACGAAGAAAAGCTCGACCGTTTCGCATGGCTGGCCCTCTGTGGTTCCACGGTAGGCGCCGCGCTCATCACCCTGGGCGCAAGCCGCGGTCCCGCCCTGCACGGCGAACCCACTCTGACTGGAGACCTGCTCATCGTGGTCTCACTCTTTACCGCGCTGTCATGGATTCTGCTCAGCAAAAAGCTGATGCTGACCCATAGTCCTCCGGTGGTGACGGCCTACACCATTCTTTCTGGAACAGTGATGCTGGTCATCTGGACGCTGGGACCGTGGTTGCTCAGCCCCTTGACTCACGCCAGGGTAGCCCCGATGCCCTTTGCCCACCTCAGCCTTACCGCCTGGGTAGCGTCGGCCATCGCCGGCCTGTTCTGCACCGCCACCACCACTCTTTTGTGGAACTGGGGCATCCATCATGTGCCTGCCTCCCGCGCCGGCGTCTTCCTGAACATCGAGCCCGCCCTCGGTTCCTGGCTGGGCGTTAAGATGCTCGGTGAGCACCTTGGTCCCTACGCCTGGGCCGGCGGCGGACTCATCCTGGCCGCAGCCGTGGCCCTCACCACCCGCGGCCATCCGCCTGGCTCTGTCACGGAGCCGCCCATCCTCCTCGAATAATTGCCAGAAATTTATTCGGAGCATTTTCACTGTTTCAATAATGCCCCGTGCCCCATCCATTTCGCGTTCTTTGCGAAATGGGTGGGAAACCACGAATCTCAATCAGCCTTCTCCATGAGGCACAAAATGATGGGTGCCCCACCCTCGCCGCGTTTTTGTTTTTGCGGCTAGGGTGGGAAACACAAATGTCGACTAACATTACACGATCTCTGCAAATGCTCTAACATCACTTGCATGGCGGTCATCACGTCTTCCATCCCCGGCAGAGTAATACCCACTTCGGCGCGCAGCCGCACTCGCGATCTCGTCGAACTCGCCATTGCCTACGCTCTGATTCTGCTCGTCATCTGGACGCCCCGCCCCTGGCAAAAAATTCTCTGGTGGGTTGCTGCCGCTGCGCTCGTGGCCATTGCCTCAACTTCATTCGAGGGCCTGCAAGCGATGGGGCTGCGCCGGGAAAACTTTTTCCGTTCGCTCTGGGTCGTGGGCGTGGCGCTTCTCGTCGCCGCCGTGGCCGTTGTCCTTGCCGTCTGGCTGCGCACTCTGCATATTCCCGCCAGCCCGCTTCTCTTTATCGAGACCTATGTGGGCTATATCATCTGGACCTTCGTGCAACAACTCCTGCTCCAGTGTTTCTTTCTGTCGCGTCTCCTGCGCCTGATTCCCAACCCAAAACTCGCTGCCGGCGTGGCCGCGCTCATCTTCGCCGCGGCCCATCTGCCCAACCCCATTCTCGCGCCGGTCACTTTGCTTTGGGGCTTGGCCGCCTGCCTGCTCTTTCTCCGTTACCGCAATCTCTACACGCTGGCCATCGCGCACGCCATCCTGGGCGTCACGCTCGCCATCACGGTTCCCGGGCCGGTGGTCCATAACATGCGCGTGGGGCTGGGCTACCTGACCTATTCACATACGCACAAGCCGGCTCTCTCAACGCAGCCATAAAGACCAGATCGTGTCCACTGAGGCGTGGGTGACGGCCGAGGCTCCCACCCGGCGCTCGCTGCGCCATGCGCGCCCATAGAAGAAACCCGCCACCGCAGCCAGCAACACATACCGCCAGTTGAAATGCGCCGCCCGCTTGTTGAAGTGCGCCAGGCCGAAGAGTATTGCCGTCACTAATAGCGCGGCAGTGCGCCCCATCCTCCGTTCCAGAAGATTCTGCAGCCATCCGCGAAAAAATAATTCTTCCGGTACGGCAATGAAAAAGAAAGTGAACATCCATGCGCCGGCAATCGGCGCAACTCCCGGCCACCCCGCGTGCAGATGCAGAAATCCAAGGCTCAGGCCCAGCGCCAGCGCAATCGGCGTATACCAGGCCAGTTCCCGCAAGCCGATGGCGGCATCGCGCAGGCGCAGGCGCAGGTCGAAGCCGGTTCCCTCCAGTTGCCGCAACGCGATAAAGCCGTAAATTCCGGCGTCCAGCAGCAACACTTTGTTGAAGATCGCCAAATGGGCCGGCCATGCGCCCTCAAACCAGCGCAGATCCACCGCCAGCCCCAGCACGGCCAGAACCAGAAAATCTCGCCAGTTGCCGCGTTGATTTGCATCTATCCGCCCCGCCTGCCAAAGCAAGCTCGCCACTGCTACCGGCAGCAACGCATACAGAGCAAACCAGCCCCAGCGAAAGACGCCGCCCCCGACGGCCACCAGCAGATAGGGCACGCACAGGGCCGCGGGAGACGCCAGTTGCGCCCACAGCGGAAGCGCGCGCGCCCGTCCGGCTGCCCACTGCGGAAAGAATGCAGCAGCCAGAAACGGCGTCAGCGCAAGCAGCGCGGCAATCAAGTTAGCCGGTGTAATTAGGACGCTCACTTCCATATCGCACCTTCATTCTTAATCATTCACCGGCCGCCGGGCCACTAGAAGAACGCAAAGATGTAACTCCCGGCCGGCAAACTTTCCGCAACAAACCACATGGCAAACCTTGGTCACATCTGCCGAACAATTACCTATAACACCCGCCGCTCTATGACCGATACCTTCAACAGAGATTGATGGAGACTCATGTGGCCCTTTTATCCTGGAATCACACGTGCACCGTAGGCGTCCGATCCATGGACGACCAACACGGTATCCTCATGGATACCATGAACGAACTTCGCCTCGCTGTGGTTCGGGGTTTGGGCCGCGAACAGGTCAGCGAAGTGCTGGACAGGCTCATCGAATTTACCCGCATGCACTTCTCCAGCGAAGAGAAGCTCATGAGCCAATATCTCTTTCCCGGCTGGGAAGAGCACCGTGCCGAGCACCAACGCATCCTGGCGCAGATTCTCCAGTCCTCTCATCGCGTCCAACACGGCGAACAGATGCAGATGCGCCCCCTGCTCTGCTTTCTGCGTGAATCCTATACCGAGCACATCGAAAGCATGGATCGGGAGTACGGTCCCTGGTTCAATGGCCTCGGTGTGGATTAGAGCTTACGCCAACTGTCCTATTTCAAGACAGAAGCCGTGACTCTCCTCGAATGAGTCTTCCTTTTAATCTCACGGCCTCTCTTGCCGATAAGAACTCCTGCAGAACCATTTCAGGCAGATGAGGAACCATGGCCTTAATAAAGTGGACCAAAAAATATTCCGTAGGCGTGAAGGCCATGGACGATCAGCACATCAAGCTTGTCGAATTCTTGAATGAACTTCATGCCGCAATGCTTAAGGGACGGGGGCAAAGCGTAACCGACTCGCTGTTAAAAAAGCTGACGGACTACACACTCGAGCACTTTACCGACGAAAAAGCCATGTTGGAGGCGGTCACATATCCGGGGCTGACAAAGCAACGCGAAGAGCATCGCGAAGAATCTAGGAAACTCGAAGAATATGTGGCCCGTTATAAACAGGGCGACCAGGCCATGTACCCTCAACTGCTGCTCTTCTTGGACAAATGGCTGCGTGATCATATGCTGGGGGAAGACAAGCTATACACCGCGTGGATGAATGATCACGGCATCCGCTGAGCCACCCCCGTTGCGCCCCACAGCCGATTCCGCTAAACTTTTTGCTCCGCAAACCGATAAGGTCTATGCTGGCTGTTTCCGGCAGGAGACTATCGATGGCGCTGTTGACATGGAACAATGGCTACTCCGTAGGTGTAAAGAAAATCGACAGCCAGCACACCATTCTTTTTACGATGTTGAACGACCTGCATGCCGCGATGATGAAAGGTCAGGCGCAAAGCATGACCGGCACGCTTCTGCATAAGCTGGCGGACTATACGCACACCCACTTCGCCGAAGAAGAGGCCATGATGGCGGCCGCAAAGTACCCTGGGCTGGCCGATCACAAACTCAAGCATCGTGAACTGGTCAAGCAGGTTGAGGACTACGTCCTTCTCTATGACAAGGGCGAAATCACCCTGAATATGAAGTTGCTCAATTTCCTGCGTGACTGGCTCACCAACCACATTCAGAAGGTGGACATGGCCTATAGCGCCTGCCTGATTCAACACGGCATCCATTAAAGCAGTCTGCCGGCTTATCCCTCGAAGGAGAGTTGTGCAGTTGCAAAAATCGGCGCGGCTGGCTTAGCCTCCGAGGCCAGCTCGTACACCAGCCGCTCCAGCACCAGCCGCTTGTCCGGCGGCGACGAGCGCAATTCTAAATCCGCTCGGGCAATCAGCTTGAGCGCCCGTGTCAGCTCCCGCCGGCTCTTGTAGCGACGCGCCTGGCGGATCAGATCGTCCGCGGCAAACGGCGGCATCCTGAAGCCCTGCCACAGCGCCTGCCAAATCGCTCTCGAATCACGCACATTCTTTTCCAATATCACCAGCATCTGCCGGAAGGTTCGCGCCAGCATATAAAGGTGCCCTATGGCCGCGTCCTCCCCGGCGTCTGAGCTGTTCAAGAGGCCCTGCAGCAGCGCCAGCGCGCGCGCCCGGTCGTGAGCGCTGATGGCGTCCGTCAGCTCGTAAAGCGAGCGCTGTTTGGCGGCCAGCACCATCGTCTCCACGTCGCCCAGCGTGATGCGCCCCTTGCCCAGCGTATAGAGCAGCAGCTTTTCCAGCTCCGAAGAGATCAGCATCATGTCCGCGCCCAGCGCGTCCACCAGTTCGCGCGCCGCGTCGGCTTCCACGCGCACGCCCTGCTCCTGCGCCGTGGCCACCACCCAGCGCATCGCGTCTTCCTCATTCACCCGCGCCAGCTCCACCATGCCGCAATGCGCGCCCAGTGTTTCCGTCAGCCGCTCAAAGCGGTTCTTGTCGTCCAGCTCCATCCGCCGCGTGTCAGAGGGAATGCAAATGAAGTCGGCCAGAAAAATCAGCAGCGCCTGCGGGTTGGGCGAGCGGAAGTAGCGATCCAGTGCCGCAAACTCGTCCTTCTTTGCCCCGCGCGTATAAAGCTGGCGCACATTGCGCACAAAAACCACCTGGAACGGCGACATCAGCGAGGGCGTCTGCGCGCGGTCCAGCACCTCGAAGATCGAAGTTCCGCTCAGGTCCAAATCGGAAAGACAAAAATCCCGCAGCTCCTGCGGCACATACGCCTTCAGCACAGCCTCGCGGCAGCGGTCCAGGAGATATGTTTCGTCGCCCACCAGCACGTAACCAGCCTTCAGCTCGCCCTTGCCTGCGGCTGCGGCCTCTATCTCCGACACAAAGCGGCCCACGGCGGTGAAGCCCGCTCCCCAGCGAGCCCCGCTCATAAGCTCATCCCCTGTTCAGCGCCGCCAATGACTCTGTCCCTCATGCGCCTCCAGAATACCCTCGTTTGTGTATGGATACCAAACAAAAATCAATAAGCCGCTTTAGCTACTAGCTGCTAGTGAAGGCCCCGGAGCTAAAAGCTAGCAGCTAAGAGCTAATAGCTGTCTTTAAAACCCTTCCAGCACATCGGCCACCAATTGCCGCGCAAACTCTCGCGAAAGCCGCTCCATAGCCGCAGGGTTCTCCTCAATGTAGCTGGCTAGGTCGGTCGTCGATTGGTACTGCTGACGGTAGACGTAGTTTTTATTCTCGTAAAGAACTTTGCCGTCCCGCCCGGTGAGTGTCACTGAAACCACCACGGTGATCAAAAAGCTGGACGATTGTTGCGTCGAGGAGTTGTAGGTGAGCGGCACCAGCGTTTCCTTCAAAATCGTCCCATGCAGCACCGCGTCCGGGTCTCCGCTCGCGTCCGGAGTCACCCGCAGCCGCGTGCGCGTGGCAAACTCGCGAATTACTGCCTGGGTCAGCACCGTCTCGGTGTGGTAGGCCTCGGTATGCGTGGCAAAGATCGGCACGGCCAGTGTTTGCACGCCGGCCGGTAGGTGGGTAGCCGCTCCCAGTGTGTGGTAGCCGCAGCCGGCGAGTCCCAGCAGGGCAAATGCGATGGGCAAAGAAGCAAACTTGCGCATGACTCATCTTATCGCGCAACGGTGGCTGACGATCTTCAACAAATGCTGGGGTGGTCAACTTCCCGGGGGCGATGTGAGTTCTTCCACGATGAGTGGGTGCCCCAAGTCCGGGGCCTCCACGGACGGGTCTTCGTCCGTGGGGTGGAGATCCCTCGCATTTGGGGACTTGGGAAACCACGAATCTAAATCTATCCGCCCCACGCCCTGATGCGCAAACCCGCTAACTTGCTAACTCGCGATCCCCGCGAAGCGGGGGCTAACTTGCCGCTTTTGTCCAAAAATCCACCGTTCGCTCCGGCTACGTTGATTGCAAACGAAATCGCCGAACCTGCATTTGTTTTTTTATTTGGTAATCAAATTGCTGAGTGGGAAACCACGAATCTAAACCTATCCGCCCCGCGCCCTGATGCGCAAACCCGCTAACTTGCTAACTCGCGATCCCCGCGAAGCGGGGGCTAACTTGCCGCTTTTGTCCAAAAATCCACCGTTCGCTCCGGCTACGTTGATTGCAAACGGAATCGCCGAACCTGCATTTGTTTTTTTATTTGGTAATCAAAATGATGGGTGCTCCATCCTATTCGCGTTCTATGCGAAACGGATGGGATATCTACAGCTTTTATAGCTTTTTATAATCCTTTTCTATTCCCTATTCCCTATTCCCTACTCCCTGTTTTTCTACACCCACGCCGTCGCCACCATCCCCAGCTTTACGGCAGACAATTTCAACCCGTCCGCCCGATCCTTGAAATAAATCTCATTCAGCCGATCAGAATCCAACTGCTCCAGACACTCAAATCCCGCTCCGCGCAACTCCTCCTCCATCTTCTCCGGCGTAAAAAATAGCCGAAACGGTTCACCAGCAGCGGCCACTCTCCCCGCCAGCGCATCAAAAGCCGTGCGCCCCACCGCGCTCAAACTCTCCGGCGCAACCGCATAATCAAAGCCCACCCCGCTCCCGGCCGGCATTTGCGCAATCACTCCCAGCGTCGAGCGAAACGCCGCGAGCGTCAGGTAGGGAACCACTCCCAGCCAGCCAAAAAACGCCGCCGCGCCTCCGTCAAAGCCCGCCTCCGCAAGCCCTTCCGCCAGCGTCTTATGCTCAAAGTCCAGCGGCACAAACTTCAATCCATCCGGCAGCGCAATCTTCGCCTCATCCAGCAACTCTCGCTTCCACTCCTGCGTCGCCGGAAAATCCACCTCAAAAACCCGCAGCCCCGGAAACGGATTGCGATAGGCAAATGTATCCAGCCCCGCGCCTAGAACCACGTACTGCCTCCCGCCCCGCTCCACAAACGCCGCCAGCCGATCCTCCACATACCGGCTCCGCGCCGCCACAAAGGCGCGCAAATCTCGCCCCACCCGGTGCGCCGCGCGCCCCATTTTTCCTCTGTAGCCCGCTCCAACCAGCCGCACCGCAATCGGATCGTCCAGCACCGGAGGCACGTCCACTAATTGGTGCGCCGCCCGCCGAATCGCCACGCCCAATGCCGTCTTGCTCGCCTTTCCCGTCTCCATCAATTCGAGTGTAGAGCCTGCCGCTACCATCGGCCTGTTTTGTATCAGGGCACGACTTCACAGCTTGCGGAAATATTCGTTCGGAGTCGCACGAAGTGTCAGGGCACGACTTTAGTCGTGCCGTAAATGCTGCATTATCAACGCGGGCTTTAGCCCCTGCGTTAATACGGAGGGAGCAGGGGGTTTCAACCTCCTGGAAAAAGCGAATCTACGCGCGGCCTTCAGGCCCGGGCCCTTTTCAAAACGCTTTTCTGCCAGATTGTCTCTTTGCTTTCTTTACCGCGGCGTACCATATTCCCCATGACCTGGATTGCATGGGCAATACTCTCCGCCGTCTTTGCCGCCGCCACCGCCCTCTTAGCCAAAGTAGGCGTAGCGCATGTGGACTCAAACCTCGCCATGGCTCTGCGCACCAGCGTAGTCGTGGTCTTTGCCTGGGCCATTGTCTTCGCGCTCGCCAGGCCCGGCATCGGCGGCCTCAGCGAAATCCGCTCCCTCGACCGCCGCACCCTGCTCTTTCTCACCCTCTCCGGCCTGGCCACCGGCCTCTCCTGGCTCTGCTACTTCCGCGCCCTCCAACTCGGCCCAGCCTCCCGCGTCGCCCCTATCGACAAGCTCAGCGTCCCCCTCGTCATCCTCTTCGCCTGGCTCCTACTCGGAGAAAAGCTCACCCCTCCAGCCCTCATCGGTGGCCTCCTCATCACCGCCGGAGCCGTCGTCATCGCACTCGGCTGACCGGTTGTGCCCCACCTTCGCCGCTGTCATCCTGAGCGAACGGGGCCCCAGGCGTACTCTTCAGCCTGGGGGTGGTGAGTCGAAGGATCTGCGGTTGTTCTTCAATCAACTTCGGACTCACCCCATTTGGACGGTATCAAATTACAGAAACGGAGGGAGCAGGGGGTTTCAACCCTCTGAATGAATGAGGATTTCCGTGAGGCCTTCAGGCCCGGGCCTCTTGAACGTGCTCACCAGCCAGCTTTCTATCTGGGCACGGCTTCATTCGTGCCGCAAGCCTCTAGCGAATCAGGTAGCCGTTGACGTATTCGAGTAGATGCTTGCGATGATGGGTGCGATAGTCAGGATAATCTGAGCGGATGCCCGCGTCCGCTGCGTTGATGGCGACCCAGGCGCCCAGGACGTTGGCTTTTTCAAGATTCCGGATATTGCGGATCGAAGGATCGAGGTTCGCTTCGATCAGCGTACCATCGCTCAGTTTGCTGTCGATGTCGGCGATCAGAGCGCGCAGGGCTGCGTGTTCTTCGGCAATGGTGTGGCGATAGCCATTGGGTGTCACCACCGCATTCGCATCCCAGCCGCCGTCCACCATGAACTGGTTCAGCGTGCGAGCGCCATGAGCCACGCGGTACTGCTGGTAAACGATCCATGAAGACCGACCATCCTGTGTGGACGCCGCAAGCTCAGGGTCGATGCGCAGCGCGCCCTCCGGGGTGGTGAACTCCGGCCGTGTGATTGCCGGTTTGACCAGTTGATGGCCGGTAAGTTTGGCCCATTGGCCGAGTTCGGCAATGGGCGGATTGCCATAAGGCTCGGCGACCACGGCCTCCACAAATTTCTCACGGGCGCCGTCGCGGTCGCCTGCATGGAAGAGCGCGTCGCCCCAGTAACGGTAGGCCGTTTCCCGGTCGGGATCAATGGCAATAGCCTTCGCAAACCAGATGCCCGCGTTGGTTACGTCCTTCATCCGAAAATAGGTGTCGCCCGCGCACAAGGCCGGAGTGTACCACTCGGGATCAAGCCCTGCGGCCTTTATGTAGAGCTGGAGAGCGACGGCCCACTCTGATCGTCCGAAGGCCGCTTCGCCTTCTTGAAAAACAGTTTGCGCTTCGGGCTTGCCGCGGTAGGTGTAGCCAACGCTGAGCGGGATGCCGGAGAGAATGGCGCCCAACAAGGTCTTTGCGTCAGCAGTGAGAATAGCGCGAACGTACGCGCTGTTGTCCCCCAGAGACTGCGCGCGCTTGATCTCGCTGATCGCCTGCTGGTGAACTTTCAACCGCTCCTGAAGATCTGCGATGGTGACTTCCTTGGCCAGAAGGCCTGCGCCGTACCGCTCGGCGAATACGGCGATCGTCGGGTCCTGCCGGCAAAGGTCTTCATAAAGAGGCAGAGCTTCCAGCGGCTTTGTCGCGAGGAAAAGCTCGTCCGCCTGCTTCCGTTCCAAATCGAAGTTGGGCTCGTGGTGGGGTACGACTGCTGGTGAAGTTTGAGAGACGGCTTGGAACGGGAGAATTGAAGAAACAATCAGAATGAAAATACCAACAGAATGTTTCATGATGATCAGTGACTCCTTAGCCCGGTTCGCGCCACGCGGAGCCTAGTATAACAAGACCCAATTCCCTTCGAACTGGCCGCCGAAAGCTTCCTGAGCGAAGTCGAAGGACCTGCGTCTTCCATTCGTCGACGGGAATGTAGTCGAAAGGGCAGTTCGCCCCACCGCAGGTGGCGTGCAGATAATTACCCTCACCTGGCGCACAATGGAAGAATGATTCGAGACCTCAGCAGCCCAGCTTTTCTAACCCCTACCCCTAACCCCTGTTTTTCGGGTACCCCCCACCCCCTCCCTGTGGAAATCATTTTTTTGACCCATCCATTGCATGTAACTAGCACGAAATCAATAGCTTGCATTTTCGCCCTGTTGGCGAATCAGTAACTGCAAACCCCCGATTTTGTCCCTTTTTAGCCCCAAAAAGGGCCGATTTAACCCCAAAATGCCCTCTTTTTCGCTAAAAAAACGGCCCCGAAGCATCGCTCCAGAGCCTTTCCGCCAACTTGCGAACTCGCGAATGTGCGCGAAGCGCACGCTAACTCGCTGACTCGCCAACAAGCCCTTTTCCGCATCCTGTTTTGCGCCGGTACACTGAATCTGTGCAAGCCTCTCCCTTCATGCACTTTTTTTCAGCCGGCATCACTGAACTAATCCAGCCCTGGAAACCAGATAGCTTCCGGTTAGCCGCTAACAAGGAACGAGTCAATTACAATTCCAACTACTGGAAACGAGCGGAACTTTTGCTTTTAACAGGATCGTGCCCTCATTTCTCTAGCTCATTCTCCTCCCGGAGCCGAGATCCATGAATTCTCATATATTGCGGGACAAAAATGCCGTCATCTACGGAGGCGGCGGTTCACTGGGCAGTACTATCGCGAAAGCATTTTCCAAAGAAGGCGCAAACGTCTTTCTGGCAGGAAGACGTCTTTCTTCAGTAAAAAGAGTGGCAGACGAAATTGTTGACTCCGGCGGACGTGCAGAGGCCGCACTCGTGGACGCCACGAACGAAAGCGAAGTCAATGCGTTTGTCGACTCTATGATTCGCAAGGGAGGAACGCTGGACCTGTCTTTTTGTGCGGTAGATTATCAGGTCGTGCAGAATATCCCGCTGGTTCGGTTGAGCGTCGAAGATTTTGTTCGTCCGGTCTCCATCGCAATGCGAAGTCATTTCTTAACGGCCACCGCCGCGGGAAAGATTATGATGAAGCAGCGTTCTGGGGTGATCTTATCCCTGACTGCAACACCCGGCGGCATAGGTTACCCGTTTACAGCAGGCTTTGCGCCAGCATGCGCCGCTATTGAAAACTTCTCTCGCAATCTCGCCTTGGAGTTCGGGATGTATGGTGTTCGCGTTGTGAACATTCGCTCTGCCGGCTCACCGGATTCGCAAGTCTTCAAGCAGGCAATCGAGCGCAACCCAAAAGGGATGGAAGCGCGTCTTCGCGGTATGGAGAGCGACACGATGTTGAAGAAACTTCCGCTCATGGATGAGATTGCGAATACGGCTGTGTTTTTGGCGTCAGACTTAGCTAAAAGTATTACGGGGGTGACGATTGACGTAACCGGAGGCACAACCGTGGGATTGAATTATCGAGTGGGATCGAGTGCTGATCCAGGTGCAGAATCCGGCCCACTGTGAAGTAAAGGCTCTATCTTTGACGGATCGGTTCCGAATGACGGCCAGTCCGTTGCAGATAATTACCTCTCTTCATGGCAGAATAATCCTCAGTAGCTTTCCTTCAAATCACTGTCTGGTACGTCCTCTTCACGCCGCCTGTCAGCCGAAAGCGGCCAAAAGAGGCCAAAACGGCCCATAACTCCTTATCCTGGACGATTTTGCAGGGAACTCCTTTGTTATGACGATTTTGCAGCGCACCCCTCCTTGTAAGCTCAAGAAAACAAGGATTTTGCGTCCAAGGTACGGGTGGGGGTACGTGCCCGATCTCTCAACCTGCAAGCATGTGAGCCGGTACACTAAATCTGTGAAAGCCTCTCCAAATTCCGCCGCGCCGCGTCGCATCGTTCTCACCGGCTTCATGGGCTCGGGCAAAACCACTCTCGGCCCGCTCATCGCCGCGCGCCTGGGCTGGAACTTCATCGATGTGGACGATGTAATCGTGGCCGAAGCAGGCGTCACCATCGCCGAGCTCTTTGCCCGTCACGGTGAAGCAGCCTTCCGCGAGCGTGAGCGCGCCACCATCGCGCGTCTTGCCGCCGGCGACTCTCTGGTTCTGGCTCTCGGTGGCGGCGCCATCGAGCACCAAGTCACGCGCGATCTATTACTCACCACTCCCGAAACGCTCTTGATCCACCTCGAAGTCGAGCTGGCAACCACGCTCAAACGCTGCCAGGGAACCGAACAGACGCGTCCCATCCTCGCCGATCAGGCCAACCTCGCCGCCCGCTACCAGCGTCGTCTGCCGCTCTACCGCACAGCGCACATTTCCATTGCCGTTGACGCGCTCACGCCCGAAGAGGCCGTAGATGCAATCCTCCGCGCTATCGGCTGAAGACTGTTAGCTGTAAGCTGTCTGCTGTTAGCTGGAAAAGATCGGAATCCCCGCAATCCGCTTCTTCCACTCCGCAGGTCCAGTCGTGTGAACGCTGGTACCCTTCGAGTCCACGGCCACAGTTACCGGCATATCGCGCACGTCAAATTCATAAATCGCCTCCATCCCCAGATCCGCAAACGCCAGCACCCGCGACCCGTGAATGGCCTTCGACACAAGGTAAGCCGCGCCGCCCACAGCCATCAGGTACACCGCGCCAAACTCCTTGATCGCCTCAATCGCCGCCGGCCCGCGCTCGCTCTTGCCCACCATTCCCAGCAAGCCAGTCTCTGCCAGCATCTGACGCGTGTACTTGTCCATCCGCGTCGCCGTCGTCGGCCCCGCTGGCCCAACCACCTCGTCCCGCACCGGATCAACAGGACCAACGTAGTAGATGAACCGCCCGCGGAAATCCACCGGCAACTTCTCTCCGCGGTCCAGCATTTCCGTCAATCGCTTATGCGCGGCGTCGCGTCCCGTCAGCAGCTTGCCGGTCAACAGTAGCACCTCTCCCGGCTTCCACGTCGCGGCCTCTTCGCGCGTCACCGTGTCCAGATTCACGCGCCGCGCCGCAGACACGTCATAACTCAGCTTCGGCCACTCGTCCAGATTCGGCGGGTCAAGATACACTGGACCGCTTCCATCCAGCACAAAGTGCGCGTGCCGCGTCGCCGCGCAGTTGGGAATCATCGCGACAGGCAAGTTGGCCGCGTGCGTCGGATAATCCAGCACCTTCACGTCCAGCACCGTCGTCAGCCCGCCAAGCCCCTGCGCGCCAATCCCCAGACGGTTCACCTTCTCGTAAAGCTCCAGCCGCAACTCCTCCGGGCGATTCCGTGCTCCCCGCGCCTTCAGATCCTGAATGTTAATCGGGTCCATCAGCGACTGCTTGGCCAGCAGCATGGCCTTCTCCGCCGTTCCGCCAATCCCAATCCCCAACATCCCCGGCGGACACCATCCAGCACCCATCGTCGGCACCGTCTTCAGCACCCAATCGATGATGGAATCGCCAGGGTCCAGCATGATGAACTTGGCCTTGGCCTCCGAGCCTCCGCCCTTGGCCGCCACCGTCACATCAACCGTCGCACCCTTCACCAGCTCTACCGTCACGCAAGCCGGCGTGTTGTCTTTGGTGTTGGTCCGCTTGCCCGCAGGATCGGCCAATATCGAAGCACGCAGCTTGTTCTCCGCGTCCAGATAAGCCCGCCGCACGCCTTCATCCACCATTGTCTGAATGTCCTTGCGCTCCTCGCCCGCCCCCGCCTCAAACTTCACGTCCATGCCGACCTTCAGGAACGCGGTCACAATCCCCGTATCCTGGCAAATTGGCCGATGCCCCTCGGCGCACATCCGGCTGTTGATGAGAATCTGCGCAATCGCATCCCGCGCCGCCGGCGACTCCTCCCG
>JBEKFS010000018.1:0-32714 GCA_050013195.1 Occallatibacter sp. | reverse complement strand
TTGCAGCAGCGCAATTCGGCAGAGGCGGCGGCAGAAGTGGAGGCGATTTATCGCGAGCATGGCAAGGTTCTAGGCGTAGTGCGTGCAACTGTGGACTACGATTGGGCTCATGAGCGCAAACCACAGGCCGTAACCGTGCTGCTGGATTCGGCGAATGCTTCCTATCCGGAGCTCAAACAACAATTCCAGCTCGAAGCAGCGCGCAAGCTGACGGAGTTGGGCGAGTATCCGCGCGCAAAACAAATACTAGATCCATTGCTGAGCCAGAAGCCGCTCGATGCCGCTATCGAAGCGGCGCTGGCGGACAACTACGCGCGCTCCGGCGATCAGGCGGGGCTGGAGGGCGGCTGGCCCAGTTGCGGCGAGGCATCATCTCCGCGGCCAGTTTGCTGGGCAACTGGGATAGCGCGACGGATCAGTATATCGAGTTGATCAACGCCTACCCCGAAGATGCGGGACTCACTCAGGAGGCAGCGCTGGCAGCGGGCGCGCACGGACTGCGCGCGAAGCTGGTTAACTTTTATAGCAAGACGGTGGAAACTTCACCGCGTGATGCTCGATGGAGCATTGTGCTGGCCAGGCTGGATACGGCGCTGGAAGACTATCCGGCGGCCATCGATGCCTACGCCAAAGCGCTTCGCGTGCGGCCGGAGCAGAAGGACCTGTACCAGTCGAAGGCCGATCTGGAAGAGCGTCTCTACAAGCTGGACGATGCGGTGGCCGATTACGACCAGCTCTACAAGCTGAGCTACCACGATCCGCAATGGAAGGTGAAGGTCGCTGAGGCGCGGGCCCGCCAGGGACGCAACACCGATGCGGTGAAGGCGCTGGATGATGCATGGATTCAGGGCCGTCCGCCGCGAGCCACGAATTATGTTGAAGTGACTACGCGGCTGGAGCAGTGGGGATTTCTCGACGATGCGCGCAACTATGCCGAGCGATGCGTGGAGATTGCCGGCCCGGATCTGCTGGTCGAACCGGGAGATCAATCGTGCGCGGTCGAGTATGTGCGCGTGATGGCGCGATTGCGGCAGAGCGATGCGGCGTTCACACGACTGGCCATCGCCCGTCAGCAGGCGGAGAATGTTTCTCTGTCGATGGTGACCCAACAGGTGGCGCAGCAGGGATTGAGCGCCGTCACCAATGATGAGTGGCGCAAGCAGCGGGTTGCCGAGCGCACGAAGCAGGCAAGGGTGGGATTTGCGCAGGCCTTGAAGGCCATGGCCACAGTTGTTGCCGAGTATGCGACGCCGGAAGAAAAAGCGCAGTTTGCGGCATGGCTACAGAGCAAGCGCGCCTCAGCCGCCGATGGGAGCGAACTGCGCGAAGTGTATCTGCCCGCGATGCAGGCGGCAGGACTTCTGGACATGGAGTCGGATCTGCTTTGGGAGTTCGCGGAAAAGAGCGGCGAAAAAAAACACGGCGAGCTATCCGAATGGCTGCAACTGCAACGAAGGCGCGTGCAGCTGGACGGAGCCGGCGCAAAACTTGAGACCTATGCCGCATCGCTTCCACACCTGCATCAGACCGCTGTGTGGCAACAAGCGGCGGATGTCTATCGCACGTTGGGTGACGCTGGCGCGGAACTGCGGAATCTGGATAAAGTGACAGCGAGCTTGGGGTTTAATGGGGATACGCACTACATGGAGCTGCTGCTGGCTGCGCGGCCTCTGGATCTGGTTTGGTTAGGCACCGGCAAGACAACTACAACTGCGTATACAGTGGAGCAATTCCTTTTGGCCAACGGGAAACCCGATCTGGTTTTAGCGGGAATTGCCGCACGGTCGCATGGTTTGCCTGCGGTGTGGAAGAAGGCCTACACTGGACTGACGGGGTTCTATCTGCGCGAACATACAGCGCCCGTGCGCGCGGCTTTTAGCGGAGCGCTGGGCGGAGACCTAACCATCGGCGAGCGCATCGCTCATCCGGCGAATCGCGACGAGCAACTGGCGGGCGAGGTTTGGTTCTATTACGGCTTGCGCTACGGCGAGTACCTTGATGAAGAAAAAGACGCGCAGGCCGAAGGCTATCTGGAGTCGGAGCTGGAGCACACGCCCGAGAGCGCGGGCGCTTACACGCAGCTTGCGGACTACTCAGCGCATGCCGGCCGTGTAGAGTACGCATTGGCCGATTACCAACATTCGCTCGACCGCAAGAGCGATCAGCCCGCCGTGCTGAACAGCATTGCAAATCTGGAATGGAAGCAGGGCCGTCAATCCGATGCGCTGGCGGCGTGGCAGTTGGCCGTCAAGCGGTTGGCCGCAGAGCAAGAGAGCCGCATGCCGCAGAGTTTCTGGGGAGATTTTGCGCAGGTGGTGGGTGATGTCGCAAAGAATGGACAGTACACGGTCATCAGCCAGCAAGTGGATGCGATGCTGCGCATTTATCTCAAGCGCAACGGCGAGTACCGGGCTGGGGAGTTGCTGGAGGCAGGCTATCACGCCCGCGGCGATTCGATGGAGTGGCTGCTGGAGATTACGACAGCAGCTCACGATCCGAGTAATGTACTCAATACCATTCAGCGGAGCAACTGGATTGCCATGGGGCAGGTGAGCCAACTTCTTGCACGCCGCGTCGAGCTGGAGCGCCGCAAAGCTCAAGCCAAGCCGGGCGAGGCCAGTTATGAACTGGACAACGCCGAATCCAGCCTGGTCAGCGCTCTGCTCGACGAGAAGAAATTTGCAGAGGTGCACGCGGAGCTCGAGCGCATTCCCGCAGATAAACAGAAAACTTCGCCGTGGATTAACTCTGTGCTGCGACTGGCCGAGGCGGAAGGCAGTTTGCCGCAGTTGGTGGCGCAGTGGAAAAAGCACCCCATCGCCGCTCCATCAGCAAGCGATCTGCAAAATGCTGTTCAGGCATTGACTGAGCCATCGAAGCGGATAGTGATGCGATTCGCATACGAGCGGGCACTGGATGCGCGCGAGTTGACGGCGCCTAACTTCCTGGGACTGGCGGCCATCGATCTGGACGAAGGCAACGTGCCGGGAGCGGTTGCCCTGCTCAAGCGCTTGACGCTCATCAGCGGCAATCCCTATGTCGACGCGGATTCGGCATCCAGTTTGCTCGAATCAAAACATAAGTTCTCCGAGGCAATGCAGTTTCTTCAGCCGCTCGTACAGGCTTCTCCCTGGGATGCGAGCTTGAAGGTTCGGCTTGCGGTTGCCTCGCTGGCTGTAAACGCAAACGCGCAACAGGCGCTGACGACGCTCACTGCTGTGGCCGCCGATCCCAAGGCGAAGTATGCGGAACGGCTGGCAGCGGCCAAGGCGTTGAAGGGCCGCGGCGCGGCCAACGCCGAGCTGGGCAGCACGGAGCTGAACTTGCTGGCGCGCGCAGGCTGCCCCACGGCGGACGAAGCCAGCAAGCCATTCTTTGTAGAGGCGCGCATGGCAGCCGCTGCTTGCGCAACGGATAAAAAAGTCAAGGAGCGGTTGTTGAAAGCCGCTATTGCCGACTTGCCCGACAATGCTGCCTTACGCATTGAGTATCTGACGGCGGCCTTTGCGTCGGGCCAGGACGCGCGGGCTTTGCTGGCAGCCGAGCCGATATTCGAGTACGGCGGTAGTTTCTACGGCCAGCGCACGGCGCAAATATACGATTCGTCTGAGGACGAGGAAAATGCAGGCAGCCATAGAGTTTCGGACGTTTCCACAATCAAGCCAGAAGATGCGAACAAGCTGACCTGGTTTGCGATTCACGCCAGGGAAAAGCGCCACGAGGCCAGTGAGGCGCTGAAGCTTGCGCGCAACGCGGCAGCCTTGGAACACGATCCGGCGCGGCGGAGCGCATTCAAAAAAGAACAGAAGCGACTGGAGACCGATGCGGCCCGCGAACAGGAAAACGCCGCGCGCGCACCGAATGTTCATAAAGATTTGGATCAGGACCGGGTGGTGCGACCGCGTGTGCTGCCGGGCGAGCCGTTCACTCCACGGAAAGCGGCAAACGGCGAGGAGGATGAGGAATGAAACGACGCCTCTGGATTTCGATATGTATATTGTTGGGCTGCGGCGCGGTCTTCGCCGTTGGCGCGCTGGAAGATGCGATCAAGACAAAACCCGAGCTGACTTCCCTGCTGCCCGAGGGCGCTTTGCTGTCGATCGAGGCGCGCGACTTCGGCTCCCTGCTGCATGACTGGAATACGTCGGAAGAAAAGCGCGCATGGCTGACCGGCGACAACTATTCGGCCTTCAGCACCTCGCGCCTCTTTACACGTCTCTCGCAGGCGCAGGACGAGTTCTCCGCTGCTGCCGGAGTTCCGACTGACGGCAGTTTGCTCGAAAAGGTTGCGGGAACGCAGAGTTGCCTGGGCCTCTACGACATCGGCAATCTCGAATTCGTATATGTTACGCGGCTGGAGCAGCAGACGATTGAAAATACTCCGCTGTGGCAGACGCGGGCTAAGTTCGAGCAGCGCAATGAGGCGGGTACTGCCTTCTACGTGCATAAGGATGCGCAGACTTCGCGCGTTGCGGCTTTTGCTTCGCGGGATGGATGGCTGATTCTGGGCACGAGGGAAGATTTGGTGGCGGGTGTTCTGGACAGGCTGGCGGGAAAGGCATCGCAGAACCTTGCTGGAGAGGGATGGTTTGTCGAAGCCGTGAAGCAGGCGAATGGCGAGCGGGGCGATCTGCGCATGGTGCTGAATCTGGAAAAGATTGTTCCCTCGCCTTACTTCCGCAGTTACTGGGTGCAGCGCAATGTTACCGAGATGAAGCAATACTCTTCTGCGGTCAGCGACTTATACAGAACCAGCCAGAGTTATCGCGAGCAGCGCGTGTTGGTGCGCCGTGAAGGGCTATCTGCCGCTTCTCATGGGGATGTAAGGAGTTTGGCTGCGATTGCTCCCGAGGATGCGGCGTTTTATGCTGCGCAGGCTTCGCCTGACGCGGAGAATCTGCTGCGCAGCCTGCGCGACAATCTGCTGGAGGTCAGGCCGGAGCGGCATGCTGCTTCGTACACCACCGCGCCCACGACAGTTGTAGCGGAAAACGCAGGCAGCGCCACGATGCTCGACACATCCATTGACACGGCTCCGGTTGCGGCGAGGCAGGCGGATGCATACCAAGCTCTGCGCGCGCTGCTCACAGCCCAGCAGCCGAATGCGTCGTTGGAGATTTTTACCACGCGCGCGCCGAAAGATGGCGTCTTTGTATCGTTGCAGGCGGCGATGGCCGTCACTGCAACGAACGACTGGGATGAAAATGCCATGCGCCAGGCGCTGACTCAGGCGCTGCTTCCGGGCCTGACAACAGGAAAGCTCGGAGTAAATTGGGAAAAGCGTTCGAGCGCCGGCGGCGAGTATCTTGCCCTGGATGGGACAGTACCTCTTTTTGTCGCGGTGAACGGCAAGCAATTGCTGCTGGCCAACGATTCTGTTTTGATGGAAGAGATGCTGACGCGACGCCAAAACGCGACTTTGGCTGAGGGAAAAGACAACGTGACCTATGCGGCCCTCTTCCGGCATACGCAGGAACAGAGCAACTTTCGCCGGCTGATGGCGCAACTGGACCTGGCCGGGCATCGCGGCACAGCGGATCAAGCAGCAACCACGGCCGGCGAGACTCCGGCATTCTTTTCAGGCGATGCGGCTAGTTTCAGCCGCGCCTTTTCCAAACTTGAGTCGGAGCGCATCGAAGAGAAGGATCAGGGCGCCACGGTAATGCAGACGGTTACTTATCAATGGACCCGCTGAGAACGGAGCCGCGCAATTTTGTATCCCACCCTAGCCACAACAACAAAAACGTGGCGAGGGTGGGGCACCCAGCGCTCGCGGTTGCAATGACAGGATTGTTTCTGTTCGCTGCATGTTTGGCGACGGCCCAGACTGCGCACGAGACGCCGTTCTCGCAATCCGCTAAGGCAGTTCTCGAACACAACTTTCCCAGCCCTGATCTCTCCTACCTGTTGCTGGATACATCGGGCAACGTACTGGCCGAACGATGGCCTGCACCAGTGCCCATCTCTCCCGGTTCGCTGGTCAAGCCTTTTCTCGCTATCGCTTATGGAGAACAGCACGGCGGCAGGTTTCCCACGGTACGCTGCCTGGGAACAGAGAGCCACTGCTGGCTTCCTCGCGGGCACGGGGAGCTTGAATTGGAAGAAGCGATTACGCAGTCCTGCAACGCCTATTTTCTGGAGCTGGCGGCTGGAGTGGATCGCCAGCGCGCCGCGCAGACTTTGGCCCGGTATGGACTCGCCGGTCCTCCCATAACCGCCTCCGCGGAGAGCCTGGCGGGATTGGGAAGCGCATGGAAAGAGACGCCGCTGGCCTGGGCGAGAGCCTATCTGCAACTGGTCAATGAACAGCAGTCGCCCGCGCAGAGCAGAATTGTGAAGGGAATGCTCGGCTCGGCGGAGCGAGGCACGGCGCGCGCGGTCGATGCGGTTTTGGGTAGGAATGTGGCGTTGGCAAAAACCGGAACGGCGGTCTGCTCGCACACGCCGCGTGGCGCCGCAGATGGATTCACGGTCGTCCTGTACCCGGCCGCACAGCCCCGGCTGCTGCTTTTGGTGCGTGTGCATGGCGTGACCGGCGCCGCAAGCGCAAAGATTGCGGGAGCGATGTTGCACGCGCTGGGAGGCGGTGAGCGATGAGGACCACTTTCCACATGCAGCGCGTCTGCCTTGGTTTCTTGTTCTTACTGTTGGCCGTACTGCCCGCCTCAGCGCAGCAGGAGCTTCGCTTTGGCGTTCTGGGACTTTTTCATCCCCGGGAGCTGATCCTGCAACCGGAGGACTCGCAAGTCCTCTCGGTTGCCGCGCAAGAGGGCGCAAAGACTCCCCCGATAACGCTCAACGGCGAGACGGGACACCAGCAGATCGTCTTCCGCGCCGAGGGCGACCGTGTCGTAGCCGGCGACCGTTCCGCCGGCAGTTGGTCGGCTGCCGCGCGCGATGGCGGAGCTGCCGCTTTCCGTCTTACCGTCCCGGGAAAATTTCATCGCGTTTATAGCGGACGACTTACGATCGCGGCTCGCAAAGGCGAGCTGCTTGCCGTGGTCGCGATGGACCGCGAGACGGCGGTGGCCTCGATCGTGGCCGCAGAGATGGCCGAGAGCGCTCCGACGGAGGCTCTGAAGGCGCAGGCTGTGGCCACACGCTCCTTTCTTGCCGCTGGACCAAGGCACCTGGATTTTGATTTTTGCGACACCACCCATTGCCAGTTCCTCAAGTCGCCGCCGCTTGCGACAAGCCGCGTCACCGCCGCCGTTGAGGCCACGCGCGGACTGGTTCTCGCCTACCAAGGCAAGCCGCTGGCGGCCATGTACTCCAGCCGCTGCGGCGGCCAGACGCGCAGCTTGCGCGATGTGGGCCTACGAGATGCGAGCACGGTACCGGGAGATACGTATCCTTATTACTCTGTGCGCTGCCAATGGTGTCGGCGGCATCCAGCCACATGGCAAAGCAAAATCGGCGCGAGCGGCGAGCCGCCCAAGCCAGGCGACGAGCGGAGAAGGATTGCCCAGGCGCGGCAATGGGGCTGGAGCGCGATTCCCGGCAGCGACTTTACGGCCACAGCGGACAGCGCGGGCTGGCGGCTGGAAGGCCACAGCGTGGGCCACGGCGTGGGAATGTGCCAATTTGGCGCAGCCGGCATGGCGGCCTCGGGAGCCGGATTTCGCGATATTCTCTCGCACTACTATCCAAATACACAACTTATTTCACAGCCGTAACATCCCAGCTGTAAAAGAATCCTGCCGGACAAGACCAATAAATTGCAGGTTTAATTTGACACCGCAACAAATGCCATATAATGAAAGCGCCTCCAAAAAGCGTCGAGGGACATAATCGTAATGGTGAAGTGCATGAACTTCCATAATTTGCCGGCATCGCCCAACCTGCTGGCATTCAGTGTCGCGCCACTGGCGCATCTGCGTTCACTCGATATCGCCGTAATCGCCATCTACTTCGCCATGGTGATCTGGATCGGCTTCTACCTCAAGGGCCGTTCAAACACCGGCGAAGAGTTCTTCATGGCCGGCCGCGAGATGACCGCCTGGATCGCCGGCCTGAGCTTCGTCTCGGCCAACCTGGGCTCGCTGGAACTGATGGGCTGGGCCGGCTCGGCCTACCAGTACGGTATTCTGGCCACTCACTGGTACTGGGTGGGCGCCATTCCGGCCATGCTCTTCCTCGGCCTGGTGATGATGCCCTTCTACTACGTCTGCAAGACGCACTCCGTGCCCGGCTACCTGAACCTGCGCTACGGCGGACAGGCCAGTAGCGTGGCCGCTTTCTCATTCGCCATGGAAATGATTTTGATGAGCGGCGTGAATATGTTCGCCATGGCGGTGGTGATGAAGGTGGTGCTGGGGTGGGATATCACCTTCAGCATCCTGGTCAGCTCGGTCGCGGTGGCGCTTTATGTCGGGCTGGGCGGACTGCGCTCGGCCATCTTCAACGAGGTTTTGCAGTTCGTGCTCATCTGGGGCGGCGCGCTGCTGGTGCCGATACTGGGCCTCTATCAGGCTGGCGGAGTGAGCGGCCTGAAGAAGCAAATCATGGCCAATATGCAGTCGATGACCAGCGTGCACGGAGACAGCTACTTCCACCTGTGGCGCGACACCGGGCATTTTGCTTCGAATCCGATGGGTGTGCACTGGACGGGCATTGTGCTTGGCCTGGGCTTCGTGATCAGCTTCGGGTATTGGACTACCGACTTTCTGGTCGTTCAGCGCGTGTTGGCGGCGCACAATCTGAGAGCCGCGCGCATGGCTCCGATTATCGGATCGTTCTTTAAAATGGCGGTTCCGTTCATCGTCATCCTGCCCGGCCTGCTGGGCTTGGTGCTGTTGCAGAATCCTGACGGCACACGCAGGCAATTGGTGGGAGAGGATGTGGTGGCTGCCTGCTCGGTTGGTTCGTCCAGTGGCAAGCTCGAAAATCCAGCGGACTGCTCAGCGGCGATGGCCAAGACCACGCTGCCGACTGCCTATCAACAGAAGGTACTGGCCAGCGATCCTAATGCCGAATTGCATACCTACAACCAGGCGCTGCCGCTGATGATGGTGCGCTACCTGGGGCCCGGCCTGCTCGGACTGGGCATCACCGCGCTGATTGCAGGCTTTATGAGCGGCATGGCGGGCAACGTGAGCGCCTTCTCCACCGTGTGGACCTACGACATCTACAAGCCGCTGATCAACAAGAAAGGCACAGACAGCCACTATGTGATGGTGGGGCGGCTATCGATCATGTTCGGCGTGATTGTCTCCATCGGCGCCGCATACCTGGTGCAGCAGTTCCACGGCATCATGGATTACGTTCAAGCGCTGTTCAGCATCTTTGTCGCGCCGCTTTTGGGCACCATTCTTTTTGGCATGTTCTGGAAGCGCGCCACGGCGCTGGCCGGTTTCCTGGGTCTGCTGCTGGGCATTGTTTTTTCAGCAAGCTTGTTCATGTGGGTCAAGCTGGTTCCCGCGGCTCTGGCCAGCGTGGCGCTTTCGCCAGACGCAAAGCCGATGGCTGAGAATGTCTACCGCGCGCTGTGGGCATTCGTATTTACAGCCATTGTGATTATCGTTGTGAGCCTGCTGACCAAGCCCAAGCCGGTGGCGGAGCTGGATGGTCTGGTCTATGGCGCAACTGTGCTGCCCAAAGAAGAGCCGGTGCCGTTCTACAAAAATGTGTGGCTGTGGGCGATCCTGGCGGTGTGCATCTTTGCGGCACTCAACATTCTGTTCTGGTAGCGGACGCGATTTTGTTTCGCTACGAAAGAGATTTTTACCTGAGAACGAGAGTAGAAAGGGTTATGAGTTATGCATGGATCTGGAATTCAAATCTGGTTTTTTATCGGAGTGCTGCTGATCCTCTATGGGCTGATGATCCTTGGTTATGGCACATATGAATGGGTGAACGTCGTTCATTTTGGCGGCCATTATCCGCCCGGGGTGGAGTTGACCAACCTGCACACTCCGGTTTGGTGGGGTGGATTGTTGTCGGCGCTGGGGCTGTTGTACGTGGTCAAGTTTCGTCCCGGGCGCGCCAAGTAGATTTGTGGTATCCCACCTTAGGCACAAAAACAAAAACGTGCCGAAGGTGGGGCACCCGATGTTTTGTGGATACAACAAACGATTACCGTTGCTGGAAACAGCAAAGATTGAAGGAGCATGAAAATGGCCGCACAAAAGAAAATGACATTTGGCGTGGTGGTAGGCAATCGCGGGTTTTTTCCCGACAAACTGGCAAAGACCGGCCGCTTGGAAATCATCGACGTTCTGGAAGCCGCCGGAGCAAAGGCCGTGGTGCTAAGCCCTGAGCAGTCGAAGCACGGCGCGGTGGAAACCTACGCCGAGTCGCAATGTTGCGCGGAGTTGTTCAAGAAGAACGCCGAAAAGATCGACGGCATCATCGTCACCCTGCCCAACTTCGGCGAAGAGCGCGGCATCGTGGACGCCATCCGGCTCAGTGGGTTGAAGGTGCCGGTGCTGGTGCAGGCCACACCCGACCGCTCCGAGGCCATGACCATCGCCGTGCGCCGCGACAGCTTCTGCGGCAAGATGAGCGCCTGCAACAACATGATGCAGTACGGCATTCCCTACTCTCTGACCACGCTGCACACTGAAGCGCTGGGTTCGCCGGAGTTCAAGGCTGACCTGGAATGGTTTTCGGCGGTCTGCCGCATTGTGAAGGGGCTCAGGAACCTGAAGATCGGCGCCATCGGCGCGCGTCCCGCGGCTTTCAACACAGTGCGCTATTCCGAGCGGATTATGGAGACCAACGGCATCTCGATCGATACGATTGATCTGTCGGAGATCTTCGGACGCATCAAAAAAATGAAAGACACGGACGAGGCCGCGCAGGCCAAGCTGGCCGCCATCAAGAGCTATGTCACGACCAAGGGGATTCCGGATGCGGCGCTGCTCAAGATGGCCAAGCTGGGAGCGGTGATCGACGGCTGGATGAAGCAGACCAACTGCACCATCAGCGCAGTGCAATGCTGGACCTCGATGGAGGAGTTTTTAGGCGTGGTGCCCTGCACCATCATGAGCATGATGAGCAACAACCTCATTCCCTCGGCCTGCGAGGTGGATGTGCCGGGCACCCTCAGCATGTATATGCTGGCGCTGGCCTCGGGCACGCCCTCGGCGCTGCTTGACTGGAACAACAACTACGGCAACCATCCAGACAAGTGCGTCTGCTTCCACTGCTCGAATCTGCCCAAGCACTTCTTCAAGGATGTCCGCATGGACTACCAGGAGATCATCGCCGGCACGGTGGGCAAGCTCAACACCTTCGGCACCTGCGTGGGCCGCGTGAAGGCTGGCGGAATGAGCTACGCGCGCTACTCAACCGACGACCGCCGCGGCGTGATTCGCGGCTACACCGGCGCGGGCAAGTTCACCGATGACCCGCTGGATACCTTTGGCGGAGCCGGCGTGGCGGAGATTCCGCAGTTGCAGAAGCTGCTCAAGTACATCTGCCGCGAGGGCTTCGAACATCACGTGGCAGCCAACTTCAGCGATGTCTCCAAAGCCGTCCACGAGGCAACAACGCGCTATCTGGGATGGGAGTCTTACCTCCACGCGCCCGCCGAAGACTAACAAATTACGCTGCCATGAAAGGCTCCGCCGGCAGAAAGAGTAAACGGCAATGAATCGTTACACAATCGGCATCGACGTAGGAACAGGTGGCACGCGCGCGCTTTTGGTGGACGAAAAGGGCGCCCTGCTGGGGTCGGCGACGCATGAGCACGCGCCGTTTGCCTCGCCGCAAAATGGATGGGCGGAGCAGAATCCGCGCGACTGGTGGAACGCATGCCAGAAGGCGCTCGGCAAGCTGCTGCGGGAGACCGGCGTCTCAAAAAACGAAATTGTTGCGGTGGGCCTGGCCGGGCAGATGCACGGCGCGGTCCTGCTCGACGAGAACGAAGAAGTCCTTCGGCCCGCGCTGATCTGGTGCGATCAGCGCACGGCGGAGGAGTGCCGCGTGCTCAACGAGACCATCGGCGAGCAGCGGCTGGTGGAGCTGACGTCGAATCCGGCTCTGCCCAATTTCACCCTGACCAAGCTGATGTGGGTGCGCACACATGAGCCGGAGATATGGAAGCGGTTCCGCTCCTTCCTGTTGCCCAAGGATTATGTCCGCCTGCAGTTGACGGGCGTACGGGCGATTGACGTCTCGGATGCATCCGGCACGCTGCTGCTCGATGTCGTCCATCGCCGCTGGTCAATGGAGATGGTGAAGGCGACGGGACTGGATGAGCGCTGCCTGCCGGAAGTTTTTGAATCGCCGGAGATCGTGGGCAAAATTACGGCGCGCGCGGCTCAGGCGACAGGCTTGGCCGAAGGCACACCGGTGGTGGCCGGAGCCGGAGATCAGGCCGGGGGCGCGATCGGCATGGGCATCGTCAAGGCCGGCTGCGTGAGCGCGACGATTGGAACCTCGGGAGTCGTCTTCGCGGCGACGGATCAGCCGTTTCTCGATCCCAAGGGGCGCCTGCACACCTTCTGCCACGCGATTCCGAACCGGTGGCATGTGATGGGCGTGACCCAGGCGGCGGGCCTTTCTTTGCGCTGGTTCCGCGACACTTTCGGAACCGCCGGCAAAGCGGCCGGCGATTCCTACGACAATCTATCGCAAGAAGCCGCCGCAATTCCAGCGGGAGCCGACGGCGTGTTGTGGGCGCCTTATCTGATGGGAGAGCGGACACCGCATCTGGATTCGGATGTGCGGGCCGCGTTGATTGGCCTGGCGGCCAGCCACGGGCGCGGACATATCATTCGCGCCATTCTCGAAGGGGTGGCCTTCAGTCTGCAAGATTCGTTGACCATCTTCGCGGAGATCGGCGTGCCGGTGAACGATATTCGCCTGGGCGGAGGCGGCGCGCGCTCGCCTCTTTGGCGCCAGATTCAGGCCGACGTTTACGCCAAACCTGTCTCACTGCTGGCGGCGGAAGAGGGCTGCGCGTACGGCGCGGCGGTGCTTGCCGGGGTGGGCGCGGGGCTGTGGCCGTCGGTCGATGAGGCCTGCGCGCAAATTGTGTGCATCGCCTCGGTGGTCAAACCGGTCAAGCAATCCTCGGACAAACTTCAGCAGCAATACAAGCTTTATCGCGCGATTTACCCGGCGCTTAAACAGATCAAGTAAGCAATTTTTAGCCGGCTGAATTCTGCAACGGCACAGAGCGGAGAAATTGATGAGAACAGCGCAGAATACTTCAGACGCGAGGGCCTCACAACCCATTCGCGATGAGATCATGCTCAAGAAACGGCAACTGACCGAGTACATGGCTCAACACAAACTTGATGGTGTCTTATTGAGCCTGCATGAGAATGTGGCGTGGGCCACGGCCGGCCAGGTGGATATGCGTGTTGCCATTCCCGCGTCGACGGGTAGCGCGGCCGTCTTTGTGCGCAAGGATGGGAAAGGCTTCTACATCACTACGAAGAATGAGGCGCCCAGATTGCACGACGAGGAGTTCGGCGAGCTGCCCTTTGAGCCGGTCATCGTGCCCTGGCAGGATGGGGACTTTGCCAAAGCGGCGCGCGGCCTGATTGCAACGGGCACGCTTGGCTCCGACACCCATGAGGCGAATTGCGATTTCATCAGCCTTGCCGGACTGCGCAGCCAGTTGCAGCCAACCGAGATCGAGCGGTATCGGTTGCTGGGCGGCATGACGTCGCGCGCAGTTGAGGAAGTGGCTCTGCATCTTGAGCCAGGCATGACGGAAGAGGAGATCAGCGCGTTGTCCGCTTCCCTTCTCATTCAGAAAGCCATCCTTCCTTCCGTGTTGCTGATGGCGGTGGATGATCGCATTCTCAAGTACAAGCACGCTCTGCCGAGGGGCAAGCGGCTGCAGCGTTTCGGAATGGTGAATCTGTGCGCGCGAAAGTGGGGGCTGGTCATCTCCATGACGCGCTTTGTTTATTTCGGCCAGATACCTCAGCAGCTTGCCAGGGGATTTGATGCGGCGGCGCAGGTCAATGCCGCTTTGCTGCACTCGACGCGCGCTGGAGCGACGGCGCGGCAATTGTATGCAGTTGCCAAAAACGCCTATGCCACGGCAGGATTTCCTGGAGACGAAGATTTGCATCATCAGGGCGGGGCCACCGGCTATGGGGAAAGAGAGTGGGTTGCAACGCCGAATGGCGCGGAAATCGTAGTGAACCGCCAGGCCTTCGCATGGAATCCCTCGGCGCGAGGCGGCAAGGTGGAAGATACCGTCTTACTGCAAGACGACGCAATTGAGTACTTGACGGAAACAACGATGTTTCCGGCCGTCGAAACTGTGGTTGGCGGCCAGAGCTACCGCAGCGCGGGCGTGCTGCTCAAATAGCAGGCTGCATGCGGGAGTATCGATCTGCCACCAGCAGACGGGTTGGCGTAAAATTGCATTTTATGGATGGATGGAATGAAAACACTCGTTCACGCATTTGCCCTGCTGTGTTTTACCTTGACTATTTCGATGACTGACTCATTCGCTTTCAACAGCCACGCGCAGACACTCCCCGGAAATGCAAGCCTGGAGATCGGCGGCCAAAAGGTCATCGTTCTCACCCGCGCCGCCGTCAGCACTACCCAGCCGGAGTTCACCAGCATCACCGTTGCGCCTGGTCGCGGCATGGAAATTATCCAGATCACTGCAAACTTTCCCGGCAAGGGCAATGTGGATGTGCTGGCCTCTCCCGACCTGGCCACCACGAAAAAAATGCTCGACGTGGACGATAACGACAACGGCGACCTCGGCTACCGGCTGGGATCGGCATTTCTGGTTCCTTATCCCAACCGGATTCGCGGCAAGCTCTCGGCCGACGGCAAGACGCTGACCACCCAGTGGCAGGGGCACTCGCTGACCCTGCCGGCCAACAACATCGGCAAGCTGCCCACGGCAGAGCGCCACGCCATGCACGGGCTGATTCTCAAATCCAAGACCAGCGATATCAGAGTCAATAAGGTTCCTGGCGGCGCGCAGGTGACAGGCGTGATTCATGCCGGCAACTTCGGCGGTCACTGGCTGTCGAAGACCGACCTGGTTATCACCATCACGCTTTCTGCCGAGGCCGTTGATGCCTCGATTACGGCGCACAACGTGGGCAGCGAAGCCGAGCCCATGGCCATCGCCTGGCACCCTTACTTTAACTTTCCTTCCGGCAACCGGGAGCAAGCCAGGGTGCGGATTCCTGCCTCCACCGTGGCCGAGGTGGACGGCTACGACAATGTCTTCCCCACCGGTAGGATTTTGCCCGTCAAGGGAACACGCTTCGACTTGAACGCTGCCGGTGGCAAGTTGCTAGGCACAGAGTTCTTCGACGACAACTGGAGCCACCTTGATTGGAAGGGCGGCGCTGTGACCGTCCAGGTCGTTGACCCGGCCGCGCACTATGGAATCTACGTTGAGGGTCTCTCGCCGGAGATCAAGACCATCCAGATGTACGCACCCCCCGCCAAGAATTTTGTAGCCATCGAGCACCAGTACAACTTCGCCGACCCCTTCGGCAAGGAGTGGGGCGAAATGGATAACGGCATGGTGACGCTGAAACCTGGCGAGAGCACCAACTGGCACGTCCGACTGCGTTTATTTGTGCCGTAAGGAGCCGCTGGCTTCCAGTCGGCCGGCCGCCAGACGGGAGCGTTTCTCGAAATAGAGAGACGGAAATGCAATAGACAAATACTGTCTATGCGGAATATTATGGTTCTTCCCGGGACGGTTCCTGGCTCCGCTTGCTGGAATCTGGCGCTCGATGCGGAGATCGTTTTTCTCCTGCTGCAACGGCACGCTCTTTTGAAAGGCAAGCCGCAAGGTGGAGCAACTGCTGGACGAGGTTTGAAGACAGGGAGGCAAACGATTGCCTAAGGCTAAGATTAAACGACTTTATCTGATCCCCATTCTCTCCAAGTCGCTGGATGTGATCGAGCAACTGGAGCAGAACAACGCTCCTGTCACCCTGGAAGACGTCTATCAGAAGACCCAGATCTCCAAGACCAGCGTCTATCGCATCCTCAAGACGCTGGTGCATCGGGGTTATGTCGCCCAGTCGCAGGACGGCCAGTATCGCCTGGTTTCTCGTCCGCGTCGTCTGCGCTTCGGCTTCGCAACTTTGAGCGGCGAGATGCCGTTTCCGGCGGCCGTGACGCAAAGTGTTGCTGATGCCGCGGCGGCATCGGGCGTTGAGTTGATCGTGCTCGATAACCGCTACGATCCTGACATTGCCATCCAGAATGCGGAAGAATTCGTGGCCAAGCAGGTGGATCTGGTTCTTGAGTATCAGGTGGAGGAAGCCGTGGCTCCACGCGTGGCCCATATCTTCAAGAAAGCCGGCATTCCACTTGTCGCCATCGACATCCCCCACCCCAACGCAACCTACTTCGGAGTGGATAACTTTGAATCGGGATATGAAGCCGGCGCCTTGCTCGCCCAGCACGCCCTGGTCAAATGGAAGGAAAAAGTAGATTGGGTGCTGGGAGTCGGATTCGCCGAAGCAGGCAGCTTTGTGCAGAGCCGCATCTCTGGCGCATTCGACGGCATTCGCGAACGGATCAGCTATATTCCCCCTGAGCGCTTCGTGCAAATCGAGGGACGGGGCATGCGCCAGCCCAGCCAGCTTGCGATGACCAACTTTCTCGCCGGCCACCGTAAAGGAGAGCGCATCCTTATCGCCACTGCCACCGATTCCAGCGCACTCGGCATCCTGGACGCCGCCCGCCAGCAAGGCATTGAGTCTGACATAGCCATCGCCTCACAGGACTGCATCCCCGAAGTACTCGATGAGATGCGTTCGGGCAAGAGCGCTATTATCGGCTCTGTTTCGCATGAAGTGGAAAGTTACGGCCCGCGCCTCATCCAACTCGGAATTTCGCTGATGCGCGGGTACACAGTTCCTCCTTATAACTACGTACACCACCGCGTGGTCACCCCGGAAACCCTGGGCGTGATGCAGGCATCTTCCCCTGATAACCGTCCAGGCAAGGCTGTGGAGTAGAACCTACTGTAAATTCATGGAAGGCGGAGATGATTTTAGCGCTCATACGACGCCGGATCATCTCCAGCCACGTTGTGCCCGGAACTGGAAGCCGCTGGGATCGTGCCGCAAAGAAACACGATAAAATAAAGCCACCCGCAGAGAAATTCCCGCGGCTTTAACCATTTCTTTTTCTTCAACATCCGGCAATAGGTCCCCGGCTCAGCGGCATTCAAATGCCGGGTAAAATCTGGCGCGGAGGGTCGAATGCCACACGGGCCAGATTCCGCCTTCCGATCGAGTGAAAATCGGACTTTGACAACGCCGTATCTTCGGCATAGATTGTTCCTACAGGTACAATGTTTCATATGGGAACCTTGCTATTTTTGCGCTGTCCGACCATCGGAAATGGAGTCGGAGCAGGCTTGGTGGACAAGGCGGAGATAGCTAGTTAGGGTAAGGAAAAAATGAACGAAACAGACAATATCGAGAAGCAGCATCCCTGCTTTGCAGCGGTTGACCTCGGCGCAAGCAGTGGGCGCGTGATTGCCGCGCAACTCCGCGAAGGGTCTCTGCGCCTGCGAGAAGTGAAGCGATTTTCAATCGCGTTCAGCAAGGATCAGAACAGCGGATATTTATGTTGGGATATTGATGCGATTGAGAAAAATGTCCGTCAGGGAATTGAAGAGGCTTCTCAGCTAGCGCCCATTGCCAGCATCGGCGTGGACAGTTGGGGCGTGGATTATGTATTGCTCGATGCCCAGTTGCAACGCGTGGGAGAGGCGGTCTGCTATCGCGACAGCCGCACACAAGGGAAGATCGAGCAGGTGACGGCCATCATGCCGCGGGCTGAAATCTACCGGCGAACCGGCATTCAGTTTCAACCGTTCAATACGATTTTTCAACTGGCTGCTATGGCTGAGCGGGAGCCTGAGTGGGTTGCCAGAACGCGCCACCTGCTGATGATTCCCGATTACTTTCACTTCCGGCTTTGCGGAGTGATGGCCAACGAGTACACGGATGCCACGACCACGCAGCTTCTCAACCTGGATGGAACGTGGGACAAGGATTTGTTTGCGGCCGCGGGACTGAAGCAGATATGGATGCAGCCGCCGGTGCAGGCGGGCACGGTTCTGGGAGAGGCGCGCTTCGGCAATAAGGCCGCCAAGGTGGTGGCCGGTACAACCCATGACACCGCTTCGGCGGTTGTTGGAACTCCCTTCGGGGCCGAAACCGAAGCCTTCCTCAGTTCAGGAACATGGTCCCTGATGGGCGTGGAGAGCGTGGTCCCGTATGCCTCCGAACAAGCCTTGCAGTGGAACTTTGCCAACGAGGGCGGATTCGGACGCCGCTACCGCGTACTGAAGAACATCATGGGACTGTGGCTGCTGCAGCGAATCACTCAGGAGTTCCAGGTTACCATCGACGATGCCCTGATGAGCGCCGTAGCGGAAGCCGCTCCATGGCGGTCGATTGTGAATCCTGACGATTCGCGATTCCTGAACCCGGATTCCATGAAGCAGGCTATCAAAGAGTACTGCGTGGAAACGGGACAGCCTGCGCCTGAGACGCTCGCGCATTTCGGACGCTGCGCCTTGGAGAGCCTGGCGCTTTCTTATAGGCTGGTCAAGGAGCAATTGGAATCTTTGCGCGGCCAAAGTCTCACCAGAATCCGCATTGTGGGCGGCGGCACCAAAAACCGCCTGCTCAATCAACTCTGCGCCAATGCCTGCCAGTTGCCAGTGAGCGCCGGCCCGGTGGAGGCATCCGCACTGGGAAATATTTGTTCGCAGATGATCGCCCTGGGCGAAATCCCCAGCCTTGATGCAGCGCGAGCCTTGATCCGCAGCTCCTTCGATATCAGCGAGTATCGTCCCCTGGAGCCGATTCCGGACTCCGTATGGAACAAATTCAGCAATATGTTGCACCAGAAATAAGAAAGGATGTTGAATGATGAAGGTTACGCAGAAGATTCAAACAGCCTACAATCTGGCCAGTAAACGTTACACGGAGATTGGAGTGAATACCGGCAAGGCTCTTCGCCAACTGGAGCAGATTCCGATTTCCATCCAATGCTGGCAGGGAGACGATGTTCGCGGCTTTGAAAATCCCGAGGGCGATTTAACCGGCGGCATTCAAACCAGCGGCAACTATCCCGGACGGGCCCGGAGTGCCGACGAGTTGCGCGCTGATCTGGAAGTTGCCTTTGCGCAGATTCCAGGCAAAAAGCGGCTCAATCTTCATGCGATTTATCTCGAATCGAACAAGCTCGTGGAGCGGGACGTCATTGCTCCGAAGCATTTCAGGAAATGGGTGAAGTGGGCAAAGGAGAATGACCTGGGCCTGGACTTCAATCCCACCTGCTTCTCGCATCCGCTCAGCGAGCAGGCGACGCTGAGTCATCCGGATGCCAAAGTGCGCAGGTTCTGGATCAATCACTGCCTGGCGTGCCGCCGCATCAGCGAGTATTTCGGAAAAGAACTGGGCACGCCTTCAGTGATGAATATCTGGATTCCGGATGGGGACAAGGATCAGCCCGCGGATCGCATCGGGCCGAGGAAAAGATTGATCGAGGCTCTGGACGAAATCATTGCCGCTCCTCTCGGCAAGCATCATAAAGTGGCCGTTGAGGGCAAACTCTTCGGCATTGGCGCAGAGAGCTACACGGCTGGCTCCAACGACTTTTATCTGGCCTATGCGGTCACGCGCAAAACGCTGCTCTGCCTGGATGCCGGGCATTTCCATCCCACCGAGAGCGTCGCCGATAAGATTTCTACGGCACTGTGCTTTCTGGACGAGATTCTGCTCCATGTTTCACGGCCTGTGCGTTGGGATTCCGATCATGTTGTTCTGCTGGATGACGCCACAATTGCCATTGCGCAGGAGATCGTGCGCTCGGGCGCTATCTCGCGGGTGAACATCGGCCTGGACTATTTCGACGCCAGCATCAACCGCATTGCGGCCTGGGTAATCGGCGCGCGCAATATGCGCAAGGCATTGTTGCTGGCGCTTCTGGAGCCTGCGGCCATGCAGCTGGCCGCGGAAAAGAAACTGGACGGCGCAGGCCGCATGGCAATCTTCGAGGAGCAGAAGTCGATGCCCTGGTCCGCGGTGTGGGAATACTACTGCGCCAGCCATGGGATTCCCGAAGGCATCGGATGGCTGCAGACAGTGCGCAGCTACGAAAAGGAGACGCTGCCCCGGCGCAAATAAGCGCTGAGCAGATTCATCAAAGCGCCGTTGTACCAAAGGCTTGTTGAAGAATCGGCACAACGCCGCAACATTCAGAGTTTGAGGTACAGGCGCAATGAATAAAAATATCTGCCGCGCGTGTGTGCGGCTTGCGGGAATCGTAGCTTGCCTCGGCGCGGGTTTTGTGATGTGCGCCTTTACAGCGGCTGCTCAAGCATCGAGTCCGGCTGCCTTGCATGTGGACGAAATGACCACGCCGCTGGGCATCGACGACGTGCAGCCGCGCTTTTCATGGCAGTTGCGCGATAGCCGCCAGGGCGCGCGCCAAACGGCATACCAACTGCTCGTAGCCTCACAGCCGGAATTGCTCGCCGTGGGCAAGGCGGACGTGTGGGACAGCGGACGCGTGGCCAGCAACCAGTCCGTCGGCGTTCCGTATGCCGGGTCCGCGCTTGTTCCTTCAACACGCTATTACTGGAAGGTTCTGGTGTGGGATCAGGAGGGCAAGCCAGCGCCCGAAAGCCCGGTTAGTTGGTGGGAGTCGGGTCTACTGAAGCAGCCGTGGCGCGCGCAGTGGATTGGCTATGAAACGCCTGAAGAGGCCGCGGTGCGCCACGCTTCGGCCGTCTGGATTGCTTATCCCGAACAAATTCCGATGCCGGCCGCTCAGGCATTGCCCGTCGGAAAACCTGCTGAGCAGCATGTTGCCTTCCGGCAATCTGTAACCCTGACCAAGCCCGTGCATTCCGCTACGCTCTACGCCACTGCGCAGGATACCGTCTCGGCGTGGATCAATGGCGCGCAGGTGATGACGGCCAGCCCATATCCGTCCTGGAGGCAATTCCCGTGGAAAAAATTTGTGAGCGCCGATGCGACTAGCGCTCTTACGACTGGCTCGAACACCATCGCCATCGAACAGGTACATTACGTTCAGTCCAAAGAAAAGGGCGATGCTCCGCCCATGATCGCAACGCTGTTTGTCGAGTACAAGGACGGAACCACGGAAGTTTTTGCGAGTGGAACAACCTGGAAGAGCTCAGTTGAGGCCGCTCCCGGCTGGCAGCAGAAGAATTTTGACGATGCGGGTTGGAAGAACGCAGCGATTTGCAAGCTGGCGCCGGGAATGGCGAACGAATCCCTGGGCCACCCCTGGATTCCAGATACAGTGAAGGAACTACGTCATTTGTTTACAGTGGAAAAGCCCGTGAAATCGGCACGGCTTTACGCCACGGCGCTGGGCACTTATGTGATGTTCCTGAACGAACAGCGCGTGGGCGATCAGGTGCTAGCGCCGGGTTGGACGGACTATCGCCAGCGTGTCGTCTACCAGGCCTACGACATTACGGACATGATTTCGCATGGGGAGAACTCAGTTAGCGCGCTGTTGGCGCCGGGCTGGTACGCTACTTCGCTGAAGTGGGCGCAGGAGCCGAACAACTTCGGCGATACTCCTCCCGCGCTGCTGGCGCAACTGCGCATTGAGTACACTGACGGCAACATCGATTGGGTGAATACTGACGCAAGCTGGACGCTCGGTATTTCGTTCATTCTTCATTCGGAACTTTACGACGGTGAGAGTGCGGACTTTACGCGGGATTTACGCACGGGATTTCCCGAAGTTATGTTGCCTGAAAGAGCAACGGTGATCCATCCTGCTCCGGTGAAGATCGTGGCTCAGGACTTTCCGCCCATCCGTGTGGAGCGCACATTGGAGCCGAAGTCTCTTACCGAACCCAAGCCGGGCGTCTTCGTCTACGACTTCGGACAGAATTTTTCCGGTGTCGTGCATTTGCTATTGCACGATCGGGTTGGGTCAAAGGTGCAGATCCGATTTGCCGAGATCCTGAATCCGGACGGCACGATCTACACGGACAATTTACGCACAGCGAAAGCGACCGATTCCTTCAAGTTGCCTAGCTCACCTAATGCCGAATTTGGGCTTGAGCCGCAGTTCACTTTTCACGGCTTCCGCTATGCAGAGGTGACCGGCCTGACAACGGCGCCGGGCAATGACGCGGCGACCGGCGTGGTCTTTCACACCGATGCGCCCTTTACGGTCGAGCTAAAAACCGGCAGCGCGTTGATCAACCAGCTTTGGAGCAACATTCTCTGGGGCCAGAGGTCGAACTTTGTGGGCGTACCCACGGATTGCCCGCAACGTGATGAGCGGCTGGGATGGATGGCCGATGCGCAGGTCTTTTGGCGCGCGGCCAGCTACAACATGGATCTCGCCGCCTTCTCGCGCAAGTTTGCCACGGATATGCGAGGCACACAGGTTGATACGCCGTATTATGGCGTCTATGCGCCGAATCCTTCGCGCGGTACACGAGAAAAGGGCCCGGGCTGGAGCGATGCGGGGGTGATTATTCCCTGGACCTCGTGGCTGCAAACCGGCGACAAGAGCATCATTGAAGAAAACTGGGCGGCGATGGAGAAGTATCTGGATGCGATTGCGGCCGCCAATCCCGACGGATTATGGCGCCACGAATCCGGAACTCCTTTCGGCGACTGGCTCTCCCCGGAAGGCAAGACCGATATCGTGCTCATCGCTACAGCTTACTGGGCCTATGACGTCACGCTGATGCGCGAGATGGCGCATGCCACGGGGCGCACTCAAGCCGAAGAGAAGTACCAGCAGCTCTTCGAAAAGATTCGTGCCACCTTTGAAAAACAGTTTGTGCATGAGGACGGCTTTGTGGCGGGAGCGGACAACAGCGCGTCTCCCTTTGGCGCAATCAACAATCCGAATGCAAAAAGCAACGGAGGAGACACGCAGACCGGCTATGTGCTGGCGCTGCACATGCATCTGCTTCCGCAGGATCTGCGCGCGGCGGCTGCCAAAAAGCTCGTAGACAAAATCCATGCCAATCATGATCTGCTGGCCACAGGCTTTCTCGGCACGCCATATCTGCTGGAAGAGCTGACCAAGGCCGGCTATCCCGAGCTTGCATACAAGCTGCTGCTCAACACCGAGTATCCGTCCTGGGGCTACATGGTGCAGCACGGCGCGACCACCATGTGGGAGCGCTGGAACGGCGACCAGATGTTGGCCGACCCCGGCATGAACTCTTTCAACCACTATGCCTACGGGGCCGTCGCGGACTGGATTTACCGCTATGCCGCCGGCATCGATGCCACGCCGCGCGATGCTGGATTTCACACCATCATTCTGCATCCCGTCTTCGATCGCAGGCTCGGAAGCCTTGATCTGCGCTACCAATCTCCCTACGGTGAAATTCATTCAAGCTGGAGCGTGGACGGCGACACGGCACACTGGACGGTGACCATTCCGCCCAACACTACCGGCCGACTGCGTCTCACTAAAGCCGATACGGTAACCTACACGCTAAACGGAAAACCGGTGGTGATGCCGGTTATGAAGGATGGCATTCCAGGCTACAAACTCGAGGCGGGCACGTACAGCTTTGTGGTGACAGGCATCAAATAAACGGAAGTACAACAAACAATTTGAATCGAGGGCAGTCATGCAGCGTCTCTTTGCATTGATTCTTGCCGGCGGGGCGCTCGCAGCCCACGCCCAGAGCTTTGTTTGCGGTCAACCAGGCGCGGCCGAGACGGGAGCGGTGCAACTGACCGCGGCCTCGGTTTATTCACCGGTTACTCCCGGCTTCGATCTGAATACAGTTCCCGAAGTGAAGGCGGGCTATTGCGCCAGCGATAAACCGTTCTTTTTTTCCGCCGCGTTGCCGGAGGGAAGCTATCGCGTAACACTCCGCTTCGGCTCAGCGCAGCCCTCCACGACCACGGTGCGCGCCGAGGCGCGCCGTCTGATGATCGAGCAGGTTGACATTACGCCCGGCACGCTGGTGACGCGCAGCTTCGACGTGAATGTACGCGTTCCGCAAATTGCCGGAGATCCCAGCCATCAGGTCAAACTGAAGCCGCGCGAGATCGGCAATCTGGATTGGGATGACAAACTCACGCTGGAGTTCAATGGCGATCATCCCAGCATTCACTCCATAGTCGTTGAACCGGTTCACGAGACCACCGTCTACCTGGCCGGCGACTCCACGGTTGTTGATCAGGACGTTGAGCCCTGGGCGGCGTGGGGTCAGATGCTGCCGCGCTTCTTCCGTCCCGGCGTGGTGATTGCCAATCATGCCGAATCCGGCGAGACCATTCGCAGCTTTGTTGCGGAGCAGCGCCTGGCCAAGGTTATGTCGCTGATTCAGCCGGGAGATTATCTCTTCATCCAATTCGCTCACAACGACCAAAAACCCAACGCCGTATCACTGGACGACTATAAAACGCTGCTGGCGGATTACATAAGCCAAACCAGGGCCAAGGGCGCAACGCCGGTTCTGGTCACCAGCATGAATCGTCGCACCTTCGATGCTGCAGGCAAAATCACCAACTCGCTATCTCCATATCCCGAAGCAATGCGGGAGGTTGCCGCCGAGCAGCATGTCGAGCTGATCGACCTGAATGCGATGAGCAAAACTCTCTTTGAGACGCT
The DNA here is from genome assembly GCA_050013195.1 of Occallatibacter sp. Lineage (GTDB taxonomy): Bacteria > Acidobacteriota > Terriglobia > Terriglobales > Acidobacteriaceae > Telmatobacter. Next base: position 8,144 of record JBEKFS010000018.1, on the reverse strand, counting down.
GGGGCCGGAGGAATCCACAAAGGCTTTTGTACACTACCCGGCCAATGCTTTTCCGAATCAGCCCAACGCCATCAACGATGACACACACTTCAACAATTACGGCGCCTACGAACTGGCGCGTTGCGTTCTGCAGGGAATTCGCGCGGCGAAATTGCCGCTGGCAGATTTTCTCAGCTCGGATGTAGCCGACTTCGATCCATCGCAACCTGATTCGCTGGCCGCCTTCCATCTTCCCGTCACACCCATCCCTCCGGAAACAATCGCCACACTCTATCGCCAATTTCAGTCCCCTCCCGATGATGCCCGGCCGATGATGCGTTGGTGGTGGTTTGGTCCCGCCGTCACCAAGCCGGAGCTGCAGAAGGAGCTTGAAACCATGCATTCGGTGGGCATTGGCGGAGTAGAAATTCAGCCGGTCTATCCGCTGATGCTCGACGATGAGAACAAAGGCATCAAGAACCTGGCCTACCTGTCGACGGAGTTTCTTGACGATCTGCGTTTTGCCAATGTGACCGCGCGATCGCTGGGGATGCGCGTCGATCTGACGCTGGGAAGCGGTTGGCCTTATGGCGGACCCAAAACAACGTTGGCCTTGGCGGCGGGCCGGTTGCGCGTCGTGGACGTTCCTGTCACCGGGACCACTCTAGCTGCTCCAACGCTGGCTGAGGGAGAAAAGCTCGTTGCCGCATTCGTAGTCTCCGGAACGGAAAAATCTTTCGATCCATCCACGGCGCAACGCATTGATACGAGTACCTGGGCGATTCCTGCCGACGACGGTACGCGCACGGCGTTGATCTTTATCGCCAGTCACACAAAACAGATGGTAAAGCGGGCTGCATTTGGCGCCGAGGGATTTGTGCTGGATCATTTCTCCCGCGCCGCCATCGATACGCATCTTGCCTGCGTAGCAACTCCGCTGCTTGGCGCCTTTGGCGACCAGCCGCCGTATGCCGTCTTCTCCGACTCGCTTGAGGTTTACGGTTCCGACTGGACCGCGAATCTTCCCGTGGAGTTTCTTGCGCGTCGCGGCTACGATCTGATTCCTCATCTGCCGGAGCTTGTCGCCGGCGGGACGCCACAGGCTGAAGCAGTGCGTCACGATTGGGGCAGGACGCTCTCCGACCTGATTCGCGAAAATTATCTTGTGCCGCTCACCAGCTTTGCCACGGAGCATCACACCCGCTTCCGCTCGCAGACTTACGGAGAACCCGCGGTCACGCTCGCCGATGAGGTGGTTCCCAATTTGCCGGAAGGGGAAGGCCCGCAGTGGCGCACCTTCTCGTTCACCCGCTGGGCCAGTTCCGCCAATCATCTCTATGGCAACAACGTGACCTCGGCCGAGACATGGACGTGGCTCCATTCGCCGGCCTTCCGCGCCACGCCGTTGGACATGAAGGCCGAAGCCGACCGCATGTTCCTGCTGGGCGTGAATCAAATTGTCGGCCACGGCTATCCGTATTCGCCTGACGCAGCCGGAGAACCGGGATGGTCGCTTTACGCTGCCGCTGCTTTCAATGCGCATAATCCATGGTTTCCGGTAATGCCGGATGTAACGCGTTACATGCGGCGCATGAGTTGGTTGCTGCGCCAAGGCAAACCAGCGAACGATATCGCCATTCTGCTGCCGGAGGATGACGCGCAGGCCGCCTTCACACCGGGACACGTCTCCGTGACAGACGAAATGAGAAAGCGCATCTCTCCCGAGTTGATGGCAACGATTCTCGACGCAGGCTACAACATCGATTACATCGACGCCACAATGATCGACAAGCTGGGAGTGATTCCCTACCCTGTCTTGATTCTTCCGCTGACAGACCGGGTTCCGCTCTCAACTTACAAGAAGATCGAAAGCTATGCAGCAAACAGGAGTGTTATTGCTCTTGGAAAACTTCCATCGCTGGCGCCCGGGCTCATGGAACAGAGTTCTTCCGCAGAAATCGCCGCGATTTCGGCAAGGCTTTTTCAAAGCAGCAACCACAAAGGCACATCAGTCGCCTCTATCAGCGATCTTGCCGATACGCTTCATCATGCACTGCCGCCTGATGTGGAGGCACCCGGCCAGACATCCAACCTCGGCTTCATTCATCGCAAGCTTGACGGCATGGATCTTTACTATATCGTCAATTCCTCTAATCAACCGGTGAACGGAAACATCAAGTTCCGCGCCGCGCACGCCACAATCGAATCCTGGAATCCGGATGGTGGTGCTGTTCTAATAAGCGCGGCGTACAACAAGAGCTCAGGCGTTCCGCTTCAGCTTGCACCTTATGAGTCGCGCGTCTTTGTACTCGGGGATGCGGTAGCGCCGAAGAGCGTGCATGCGCAGCATCAGGAGGCAAGTCTCCTTCAAGATTTGAGTTCAGGCTGGCAGATTCGCTTCGGCGATGAAATTTCTTCTCAAACCGTCGAGACTCTGACCTCATGGACCCAACTTCCGGGTAAGCAGTTCTACTCAGGGAAAGCAGTCTACACGCGGACATTCACAATGACGGATCTACCCGCAGCCCATGCGTGTGTGCTTCTTGACTTTGGCGAAGGAGTTGCAACCATCGACAACCGGCCGCTCCACGCCTCGGGAATGCGCGCCCTTCTCGAACCGCCCATCCGCGAGGCCGCCATCGTCTCCATCAATGGACAACGGGCGGGATCGCTCTGGCATCCACCCTATCGAATCGACATTACTTCGCTCCTCCATCAAGGAGAAAACCGGATTGAAGTTACTGTTTACAACACCGCGGTCAACGAGATGGCCGGTCAGCCGCCGCGCGACTATACGGCCCTGAATGCGCGCTATGGCAAGCGCTTCGACCCGCAGGATATGGACCATCTGCAACCGGTTCCTTCCGGCATGATGGGCCCGATTTACCTTTTGGAAGAGAGGCTCCAATGAAAACCCATATAAACCGGGGCGCTTGTGCCCTTCTGCTGGCGGCGCTGACAGTGAGCACGGCCTGGTGCGAGTCTAAAATTTTTTTGGCCAACGACTTCGGCGCCAAGGGAGATGGCAAGCAACTCGAAACCGCTGCGCTGCAAAAAGCGATTGACAAGGCTGCGGAGGTAGGCGGAACGATAACCGTCAAGCCCGGAACCTATCTGACAGGTTCGCTTTTTCTCAAATCAGGTGTAACGCTCGAACTGCCCGAGGGCGCAACGCTGCTTGGCTCGCAAAAGCTGGAAGACTATCCCATGCTTCCGACGCGGATTGCGGGCATCGAGATGAGCTGGCCGGCGGCGTTGGTCAACGTGCGCGACCAGCACAACGTCACCATCACCGGCAAGGGAACCATCGATGGCGACGGACCCATCTGGTGGAAATCTTATTGGGATTTGCGCGCAACCTACGAGCCGAAGGGCCTGCGCTGGGCCTCGGACTACGACGCGCGCCGTCCGCGCCTGATCCTGATCCAGAACTCTTCAGAGGTTTGGCTGGGCGGCGGCATTTTGCTCACCAGGTCGGGATTCTGGACGGTACAGATTCTCTACTCGCACGACGTGCATGTCGATGGAGTCATCATCCGCAACAATGAGGGTGGCAAAGGACCGAGCACCGACGGCATCGATATCGACTCCTCGCGCAAAATTCTGGTGGAGCACGCCGATATCGATGTCAACGACGATGCGCTTTGCCTCAAGGCCGGCCGCGATTCCGACGGGTTGCGTGTGAACAGGCCCACGGAGGACGTTGTGCTGCGCGACTCGATCATTCGCCGCGGCGCGGCGGCTGTGACCATCGGCAGCGAGACCTCGGGAGGCTTTCGCAATATCGAAGCCTACAACCTGACCGCGTTCAGCGGCGTTCCATCGGGCGTGCTCTTCAAATCGGCGCGCACCCGTGGCGGAACGGCGACAAACATTCGCATACATGATCTAACTTTGGTGGGCGTCGCCATTCCGATTCACATCACCATGAATTGGAATCCGAGTTACAGCTACGCAACGCTGCCGCCGGGGTTGAAGGATATTCCGCCGTACTGGATTATTCTCACCACCAAGGTTGACGAGCAGAAGGGACTTCCCCACTTCAGCGACGTTCACATCTGGAATATCAAAGCCACCGGCGCCAAAAGCGCATTCAACGTAAGCGCCTATCCAAATGCTACGCTCGACGATTTCCGCATTGACCATCTCAACATCGAGGCGGCGACGGCTGGTACGATTGCCAACGCCAAAAACTGGAAGCTTGCAGAGAACCAGATCAAGACAGCCGATGGAAGCAAGGTAGTTTTCACGGACTCGGCGGGAAATAATTCCAGCGACATTCCCTACGGCGAGCCCAAATAATGCAAAGGCGCAGGCAGTTTGCGATATATCGCCAACTGCCTGCGCCTTATTTTTATCCTCATTACATCTTCAGATAATTTCCATAGCCCACAATCATTGTGGAGCCGACCAGCGTAACCAGCGTCAGAGTCACCAGCACTTTGGTCCTAAGGCTGACTCCGTGCCACTCCTTAAGCGCGATGCCCCACAGTGTGCTGAAGATGATGATGCTGGCCATGAGCAGCGTCCAGCTACTGAATTTATAATCGCCCATCTGCGACTCGCCCATGGTGTAAAAGAAAAACTGCATGTACCAGATGGCGCCGGCAAGGAAGGAGAAGAAGTAGTTGCCACCGAGCGAGCGGGGCTTGCTCTCGGTCTTCGCTTCGGCTGCGGAAACCTTCAGGTACTCGCCATAGCTGCGGTTGCGCGCGTTGAGGATGGCGCACCAGATGAAGTTGGTGGTAAAGCCGCCAGCCAGCGCCACTACCAGCACCGGCAATCCCTGCCAGAGTGCGCTGCCTCCGTTGGCCACGGCTAATTTCTTGATGGCATCGCCCGCATCCAGCCCAAAGGCAAGGCAGGCGCTCATTACACCGGCAAAGACGCCCAGAAAAAGACCGAGCTTGAGGTTGAACTCTTTTACGCTGGCCTGCTTGGCCTCAGTGGAGAGTTCATTTTCCTTGGAGATGCCGGCCATTCCTGCAAATACGATGCCCACTACGCAGACGGCAATGCCCACCAGCGTCACAATGCCCGAGCGCTGCGTTAGCAATTGGCCGAACTGGTGGTGAAAGATGGGCGGAATCAACGTGCCGAAGACCGCACAGTTGCCCATGCACAAGGCCATGCCCAGCGACATGCCCAGGTAGCGCACGGCCAGCCCGAATGTCAGGCCGCCGATTCCCCACAACACGCCGAAGAAGTAGGTCCAGAGAAGGACCGACGTCGAGACATCATGCAGAACGCCCAGCAGATCATGCGTCAGCAGCCCCGCCCCGATCCAGGGCGCTATGATCCAGCTCATCACCCCGCCGACCAGCCAGTAGGTCTCCCACGACCAGCCGCGCACTTTGCGAAATGGAACGTAGAAGCTGGCCGACGCCACGCCACCCAGCCAGCAAAGAAAGACCCCCAACAACGGATTAGCGTTCATCATTTTGCCTCTGCATTCTCCTTGAGGATGTCACAGCTTAGCGCCGCGCGGTTCATAAAAGAATTGATTTATGTCTGAAAAACAGTAAGCTGGCGCACGTGATTTTGTCAAAGACTCATTTGAAGTTATCCCGCCTGGCGCGGCCCACTAGTCGAGGCCCGCTAGTCGAGCCTGAAAGCGCTGCCGCACTCCTGGCAAGATTGTGCATGGCTTCGCGCTCTCAGCAGCGGCCCTGCAGTCGTTCTTCCCTCTCAGTCGAGATGGAAGACCTCCTCCAGAGGAAACATATTCTCGTCCGCAGCGCCCGGCATCGGCTCAAAAAACTGAGACATCTCCGCCTGCCAGCGGGCATTGACCGGGTATTTCTTCATGCCGGCGCAGGCTTTTTCGAAGTTATCCGTCTCCAGATAGCCGACGACAAGTCCGTCCGGCTTCAAAAACAGCGAGTAGTTGCCCCAGCCTGTTTGGCGTAGCGCTTCCCGCATCTCCGGCCACACCTGGGCATGGCGCTGTTTGTACTCCTGCAATTTTTCAGGGCGAACGTGGAGCAAAAAGCAGATACGCATATAAGTCCTTTGTCAAAGTGCAAAATTTCACTGGCCTGATCAGCGCCTCTGCCAATGCAACTGGCGAGCCGCTGCTTCGGCTGCTCCGAATTTCTCAGTGACAGGCTAAGTCTGCCGCATTCCGAAAAATCCGGATGCAGATACAATACAGCCTAAACCATATTTCTGTATAGAATTGCTTTTCCTATAGAATTTATTTTTTTGATGCGTCTTTCTACAGAAGAGCCATGCAGAATGTTCACAGACGGCTCAAAATGGCCCCCTGAGTCTTTGATTTTGACTCCCCGCCTGTGGACGGAGGTCATATGCAGCACGGTCGTTTCGAACACGCACTATCGCGGAGACAACAACATCGCCGCAGCGGCATGTGGCATCAGAGACTCACCATCCGCAGCACCTGATATCAACTGGGCCATATGCTGTTTTTTATGAAGCACTTAGACTGCACAACATCAGGGTTCTTTCTGGCTGCAATGGCTACGATTTACCCCGTCCTTCGCACGGCCAGCAGAGATGCTTAATAATCTGCTGCAAATAAACGCACCATCCGTAAAATAATATAAACAATTTTCCTATTGACATTATTTGTGTCAGAGGAGTAACTTTTCGGTGAATTCAGGGCTATTGGTTGCTGAAACTCGAACAACTCAAAGTCCATTTTTAAGGAGGCTATCCAAGCGGACGTATGACAACATTCAAAATGTGGTACGCGCGCAGCGGAAGTTGGGCTTGCGCGGCGACTCTTTTGCTCGGGCTGATAATTTGCCTGGGATGGGCGGCCCATCAGGATTACGGGTATCGTTACTGATTCGACCGGCGCAGTCATTCCAAGGGCCAAAGTCACAGCAATCAACGCTGCAACGAATATCGCCACCGTGCGCATATCAACCTCCGCAGGTTACTTCAACATCTCCCCGCTGCCGCCAGGCAAATACTCCGTTGAGGTGACTGCGTCCGGGTTCAAGTCGTTCTTGCAATAGAATGTGGTCCTGAACGCACTGCAAAGCGTAACGATCACTGCAGTGATGAGTGTCGGCGCGGAATCGACGACCATCACCGTGACTACGGAGCCACCCCAGCTTCAGACTGACAATGCAACCATGGGCCTGGTCATGGAGAACGAGAACTATGCCAACCTGCCGATCCTGATGAACGGCACGCAACGCGATCCAACGCAATTCGGCCTTCTTGCTCCAGCCGCACAGGGAGCCAATAACGGCGCGCGTTTGCCTATCATCGGTGGAACTGGAAGCTACCTTGGCCAGCTCTATGTAGAAGGCATGCCGGCCGAGACCGTCTCCCAGCAGGGTGACAACCGGTTGGTCTCCCTGACCATGGACTTGGACGCTGTCGATCAGTTCCAAGTGGTCACCAGCTCTCCTCCTGCTGAGTACATCGGTGCCGGCGCTGAAAACTACACCATGAAGTCCGGCGGTCTCAAGTATCACGGGCAGGTTTCGGATTTTGTGCGCAATACGGCCTTTGATGCCTGGGGTTTTTCGAGCCCGTGGGTACAGGTAAAGAATGCTCTGGGCCAGACCGTTTATTTCGGCAAGCCTGTGGAACATCAGAATGAGTTGTCCGCCTCCGCTGGCGGCGTTGTTCCTCACACGGCGCACAAGCTGTTCTTCTACGGCGCTTACCTCAAATATCACTATCGCAAGGAGAACACCCCCGCGCTGTATACCATCCCGACTCCATTGATGCAGGCGGGTGACTTCACCGAACTTGCAGAATCCGCGGCGTATCCAACCGGCAATCCGGGCACGGGTCAAACAGGAGAGGGAATCAACAACATTCCTTTCCTGTACGATCCCACCAGCAATGCATGCGTCGGCGCGGTTTGCACCCGGCAGCCCTTCGCCGCTATGAAAAACAGCACGTTGACCTACAACATTCTGCCCCCCGGCGCAATCTCACCCATTGCCAAGTACATGGCGCAGTGGATTCCAACGCCAAGCAACTCGGCCGTACTCGTCAATAACTATCTTGGAACCAGCCCGGGAGGCTTTGACAACTGGGTGATCGACTGGCGTGTGGACTACGATATGAGCTCCAAGCATCGTCTCTTTTCAGAGGGCATGATGGGCACCGAGAATTACCTCAACAACTTCTCCTCTCCCTATCTTCCTCTGCCGTACACGGGCGGCGACCTGGCAAAC
>JBEKFS010000017.1:0-31244 GCA_050013195.1 Occallatibacter sp. | reverse complement strand
CTTACACGCCCTGCTTCCGCGCCGAAGCTGGAGCCGCCGGCAAGGATACACGCGGCATCATCCGCCAGCATCAATTCCAAAAGGTCGAGCTGGTCAAGTTCGTCCGCCCCGAAGACTCCGACGCCGAGCACGAAAAATTAACCCGCGACGCCGAAGAAATTCTCGAAGCCCTCAAACTCCCCTATCGCCGAGTCCTGCTCTGCACCGGCGACACAGGCTTCTCCTCCGCCAAAACCTACGACCTAGAAGTCTGGCTTCCCGGTCAGCAGCTTTACCGTGAAATCTCCTCCTGCTCCAACTTCGAAGCCTTCCAGGCGCGACGGGCCAACATACGTTACAGGCCCGGCGGCGCCAAAGCCAAGCCCGAATTTGTTCACACATTAAATGGCAGCGGTCTTGCAGTCGGGCGCACCTGGCTCGCCATCATCGAAAATTATCAGCAGGCCGACGGTTCGGTCCTGATTCCTGAATTACTGCGGCCCTACATGGGCGGGCTGGATCGTATTACTGGCCCGGATCACAAAGTAAGGACACCATGAGCAAAATTCTCAAAAGCTATTTCTACTGGACCTATCCGCGCGGCTGCATTCACTACGACATCATGGTCACACTGATTCTGCTGTTCATCTTCGTCACGCCGCATTTTTGGAACTTCGGCGACAAGCCATCTCCCTCCGGCGGACCGCTTCATCCCATTCAGGTCGTGGGCACTGGCGGGCGTGGTTTCATCGTTACCGTGCAGGCCGCCGACGTAAATCTTGACCTGAAGACCACCGCCTCCAATATGGCCATCAAAAAGGCACTGCGCAAGGCCATTGAGCCGGTCACCGGCGACGCCGTTGCCGTGGAGTATTGGGAAACAAAGCAGGACGCTCAGGGTAATTGGACCTGGAAGGTTTGGGCGAGACGCTGAGAGCTAGGGCGTGTTTCATAAACCCGCTTTGTATCAGGGCACGACTGGTAGGTCAGGGTTTTAACCCTGACTGCCGAAAAGGCCTTAATAACAAGGGGTTTTAACCCCTGAGGGATTGCAAACGAGACAGGTCGGTCATTTATGAAACACGCTCTAGCTACTAGCTGACTGAGATAAGGAAATTCATGCATAAGGTTAATAAAATTGTTCTTCTCGCACTGACTGGATTGCTTCTGCTTCTGGCGCGCCCCGCCCTTGCCGCACCCGCCGCTGCAGGCGAAAAGGAGAAGGAAAAAGTCCTGCGCCGCCTCGACGAAGCCGCAAAAAACTTCCGCTCCACCTCCGCCGACTTCGAGTTCGATTCCGTTGAAACCGATCCCATCAATGAAAAAGATATTCAGAAGGGAACCGTCTATTACGAGCGCAAGGCGGGAGCCTTCCAGATGGCCGCCCACATCAACGAGTTCAACGGCAAGCCTGCCCCCAAGGTTTACGCCTACTCCGGCGGCGCCGTCAAGCTCTATGAACCGATGCAAGATCAGCTCACTATCTATAGCAAAGCCGCCCAGTACGAAAGCTGGTTCATGCTCGGCTTCGGCGCCAGCGGCAAAGATCTCGAGCAGAAATGGGAGATTACTTACGTAGGCGCGGAGACGCTCGACGGCGTGAAAACTGAAGAGTTGGAGATGGTTCCCAAAGATTCCGCCATCCGCAAAAATCTCCCCAAAGTTGATATGTGGGTAGACCCGGAGCGCGGCGTGAGCCTCAAGCAGATCCTCTACTTTGGACCCAGCGAATACAAGGTATGCGTTTACTTCAACATCAAGGTCAATGAGTCTCTGCCGGCCAGCGTCTTCGCCCTGAAAACCACCAGCAAAACCACTGTCGTCAATCGGTAGTGCGTTTTCCGAAATGCTGCTGTTCGAAACGTATCCGTTCCAGCCGACGCGACCATCAGGGTGCGGCGGCCTTGCATTTCTCCCAAAAGGTCATCATCTTTCGGAAAATGCCATAAAGCGCAACGCCTCCCAGCACAAACAGCATCGGGAAGCACTCCAGCGTGTAGCGCGCCTCGGGCGCGGCAATGGTCGTCAGCAGGGCGCAGCGCAGCAGCATGTAAGCCAGCATCGCCCGCCAGAATCGCGGCCTGAGACACAATCCCGCAACTCCCAGCAGCAGGTACAAAGCATTCAACCCCACATAGACCCAGCTTAGGCAGGTCTCTTCGTCGTGCTCGCCGTAATTCCACCAGTCCAGTTCAATGGGCAGGTTTTCCACCCGTGGCCTGAGCCACATGTCCGCCATCCGCCCCAGAGGCAGCCATAGATAAGCTCGCAGCGGGTGGGCGGCGATCCGTTCGTCCGCCAGCTTGCCAAAGCAAGCATCGATCTCCGGCGTCAGTTCTTTATGCAGGTTGTAATCGGCGGCCAGCCTGGCAGTTTCGGCTCGTTGGGCCGGGGAATCGAAGGCCCGAGCGGGCAGCTTGTCCATCTCCAGAGAGTCGCCGGGAACGTTCCAGAAGATATCAGTCGTCGAATTGAAGTCCAGGCACCAGCTCTTCACCCAGCGCTCCCAGCCGGGATGGGGAATCTCGCCCGGATTCATCGCCCGTCGCGGCGCCAGCGGCTGAAAAACGTGGAAGACCTGCCAATTGCGCCAGCTCCAGGCGGCAAAAGGCATGAGCGCCAGCAGTACACAGACCACGACGATGCGAGCCATTTTTTTTGTTGAAATTGCTCCATCGCCCTCTTTGCGCCACAGTCCAACCAGCAATGCCGGCGCCAGGGCCACCGCCACCAGCGCCCCATCCGGCCTGAGCAGGGCCGCAAAGGTCACCGCAAAGGTAAACTCGAGCGCCGCCGCCCATCCCGGGTGTGCTCTGAAGCGAGCCGCCGACCACAGCGCCAGCGCGATGGAAAACAATGTGAGCCCCTCGGTCAGCGGCTCGGCGGCATAAACCGCGGTAAAGGGGCAAAGTGCGGCCAGCCACAGTGTGCAGTGCGCGGCCCCGATGCGTAGCGCCGCGGGGGCTATCCGGCGAGCAAAATCGGCCAGCAGCAGGCATCCGGCCAGCTCCAGCCCAATCTGTGCCCAGCACGCCGAAACGTAGTTTTCCATCCCGAAGAGACGGAAGCACAGCGCCAGAAATAGCGGGTAGCCCGGCAGCCGCATCAACGCGGGAACCAGCACGCCGCCGCCCCCCGTCAGGGCATAACTGCCATGCAACAATAGGTTCTTGGCCAGGTCGCCGTAGATCAGCGGGTCGCCGTTGAGATTAAAAAACTGCTTCAGCATCCACAGCCGCAACGCCAGCCCGGAGGCCAGGGCCAGCAGGACAGACAGAGCGCCGGCCAGAGGAATACGTATCCGGCAACAGGCTGTCGATTGACTCTTAGGGTCGGCTTCCATACGATTCGTACTGTATAGCGTAGACTGTTTTTCCGGTTTTTGCGCTCCCGTTTTTTCGCAGGTCATCTTTCGCGGTTAGGATTAGATAAGCACCTCATGCCGGATAAGCAGATATTCTTCGACCCGCAACGGAAGCGCTGGAAGCGCCTGCGCCGCATCCTCGATGCCACGGCCGTGATTTTCACGCTGGTCCTGGCGATTTTTATCTTCAATGTGTTGCGTTATCAGCAGTTGCCAGAACTCCTGCTGCCCGCCTCCAGGCACAACTTCAAGGCGCTGCCCGACCGTGCCACGCTGTTGCATGGCGTAAAGGAACAGCGCCCTGCCCGGCGAAAGACCACCCGCAAGCCTTCCGACATCCCCTTCAACACCGGCGAGGGTTTGCGCGCTGCCTACTACGTGCAGGACGACCCCGCCAGCTACTCCTCCTTCAAGGAGCACATCCAGCAGATCGACTTGCTTTTTCCGCAGTGGCTGCACATCAACTCTCCCCAGGGAATGTTGATGGGCACCAGCGGCGACCACCGCCATGAGTATCGAATCGTCGACGGCGCCACAGTCCGCGACCCCGACGACTCCAACAGGATCAAGAGGGTCATCGAGGCAACCAAGGATGACATCGAGGTCTTTCCGCACGTCAACAACTACAACTCCATCTCCCAGAGCTGGGACCCGTCCATCGCCGGCGTCCTGGCAGACGCTTCAAAGCGCGCCGCGCTGCGCCAGCAAATCATTCGCTTCTTTGCCGCCTTCCCCGCCTATCGCGGCCTTTCGCTGGACCTCGAGAACCTGCCTGAAGGCGCCACCCCGGTTTATCTGAATTTCATCCAGGAACTCTATGCCGACCTGCACCCCCGCAAACTCCGTCTCTATGTCAGCACTCTGGTCTCCGCCAGCGACGACTCTTTGAAACGCATTGCCGCCAACTCCGACGGCATAGTGCTTATGAACTACGACCAGCACGAGATCGAAAGCGAGCCCGGGCCCATCGCCAGCCAGGATTGGTTCGTGGCCAACCTGCAGCGCGTCCTCAAAATTGTTCCCAAAGAAAAGATCATCTGTGCCCTGGGAAACTATGGATACGACTGGACGCTCTCCATACCCAACCCCAAGGCCCGCAGGCATCCCAAGCCCGAGATCATCAATACAGACGCGCTCTCGGTCTCCGACGCATGGCAGCACGCCTCCGATTCAGAGGCCGTCCTCAGCCTTGATCCCGACACTCTCAACCCCCACTTCGAGTACATCGACGAGGACTTGAACCAGCGCCACGTCATCTGGTTCCTCGACGGCGTCACTATGCTCAACCAGATGCGCGCCGCCCGCGGCCTGGGCCTGCAAACCTTCGCTCTCTGGCGCCTGGGAGAGGAGGACAGTTCCCTTTGGAGCGTGTGGGACAGGCCCAGCAACCCCGACTCGCTCAAGGCCCTCGGCCTGGTCCAGCCCAGTCATGATGTAGACACTGAGGGTGACGGCGACATCATTCGCATCACCGCCGCACCCCAGCCCGGCAAGCGCACAGTTGAGGTGGACGGCGACGAAACGGACGATCACCGACGGCTCATCATCAATGAGCACATGGATGTTTATCCCCGCACCTACGTCATCGAGCAATACGGATACCACCCCAACCAGGTCGCTATCTCCTTCGACGACGGCCCAGACCCCAAGTGGACGCCCAAAATTCTCGATATCCTCCGTAACAAGGGTGTCAAGGCAACCTTCATGCTCATCGGCGCTGAGGGGCAGGCAAACGTCGGACTCATGCAGCGCGTGGTCCGCGAAGGTCATGAGATCGGCAACCACACATGGACCCATCCCGACATCAGCGAAATCTCCAACCGTCAGCTCGATCTCGAGCTCAAGTTCACCGAGCGCCTCTTCGCCAGCAAGCTCGGCATTCAGCCCCTCTACTTCCGTCCCCCCTTCGACATCGATGAAGAGCCGGGCACCGATGATCAGGCCCGCCCCATCGAGCGCATCCAGCAGGCCGGCTATACCATCGTCGGCAGCAAAATCGACACCAACGACTGGAACGAGAATCCCCGCAAGTCCCCCGCGGAGATCACCCAGGTCGTCCTCGACCAGTTGCAGCTTATGAAGATCAAGCCGCAGTTCCGCGGCTCCATCATCCTGCTCCACGACGGCGGCGGCGACCGCTCGGCCACCGTCGCCGCCCTGCCCGTCCTCATTGACGCCCTGCGCGCACACGGCTACTCCATCGTCCAAGTCTCTTCGCTCATGGGAAAAACCACCGACGAGGTGATGCCCAAAATCAGCTTCCGACAGTATCTCCGCGCTCTCCCTGACTCCATCGCCTTCTCCAGCCTCGCCTTCGTCGGCGAGTTCATCATACTGGTCTTCTTCGTAGGCAACATCCTCATGAGCGCACGCCTCCTGCTGGTCGGCATCTTCGCCGTAATCGAGCGCATGCGCCCCCCTCACGCCGTCGCTTCGCCCGGATTCAATCCCCGCGTCGCCGTCCTCATCCCCGCCTTCAACGAAGAAAAGGTTATCGTGCGCACCGTCCGCTCGGTGCTCAACTCCGACTACCCCAACCTCCACATCATCGTCATCGATGACGGCTCCAGCGACCACACCTTCGATGTCGCCCGTCAGGCCTACGCCGCTGAGATCGCCGCCGGACGCGTCCAGGTCCTCTCCAAGCGAAATGAAGGCAAGGCCGCCGCCCTCAACTTCGCCCTCGACCGCATAACTGAGGAGTTCTACGTAGGCATCGACGCCGATACCGTCATCGCCGCCGACGCCATCAGCAAGCTCATTCCCCACTTTGAGGATCCGCTCGTAGGCGCCGTAGCCGGAAACGCCAAGGTCGGCAATCGCGTTAACTTATGGACCCGCTGGCAGGCCCTCGAATACATCACCAGCCAGAACTTCGAACGACGCGCACTTGACCTCTTCAACGTGGTCACCGTCGTCCCCGGAGCCATCGGCGCATGGCGCACCGGCCCCGTCAAGGCCGCCGGCGGCTACCCCATCAACACCGTCGCCGAGGACGCCGACCTTACCATGAACCTCCTCGAGCAGAAGCTCAAAGTCGTCTACGAGGACCGCGCCCTGGCCTTCACCGAGTCTCCCTGTGACGCTCGTGGCCTCATGCGACAGCGCTTCCGCTGGTCCTTCGGCATCCTCCAGGCCGTCTGGAAGCATCGCGCCGCTTTCGTCAGAAACAAGGCCATGGGCTACTTCGCCCTGCCCAACATCCTCATCTTCCAGATGCTGCTCCCCCTGCTCTCCCCCTTCATCGACCTCATGTTCCTGGCCGGCATCGTTCACTACTTCGTCAACCGCTACTTCCATCCACTCTCTGCCTCGCCCACCGACTTCTACAAGTTGCTGGTCTACTTCCTCGGCTTCATGGTCATCGACTTCGTCACCTCCTCGGTCGCCTTCTCGTTGGAGCGCAGCCATCCCGCCAACAAGGGCGACTTCTGGCTACTCTTCCACATCTGGCTGCAACGCTTCGCATACCGCCAGCTCTTCTCCATCGTCCTCTTCAAGACCCTCAAGCGCGCCATCGACGGCAAGCCCTTCAACTGGGAAAAACTAGAGCGCACCGCTCTCATGAGCAAGCGCACCGTAGCCCTCACCGAAACCACCTAGATTCTTGTGCCCCTCAAATGCGGGTGCCCCACCTTCGGCACGTATTTGTTTTTGTGCCTAAGGTGGGATAGTTCCATCTATCTATAGTTCTTTATCGCTTTTCGGGAAGTCAGGCGGGTGCCCCCGGTCCCTCGCATTTGGTGACCGGGGAATCATCAAGCACAAATGCGGGTGCCTCACCCTCGGCACGTCTTTGTTTTTGTGCCTGGGGTGGGATACCACGAAGCCAAACAAGGGAGGTCTTGTATCAGGGCACGCCTTACAGCTTGCGGAAAAATTCGTTCGGAGTCGCGCGAAGTGTCAGTCGTCCACCGGCTTCGCCGACCCAAGGGGAATGAAACTTCCGCTAACTTGCTAACTTGCGTTCTCCGCGTAGCGGAGGCTAACTTGCTGCACTTGTTCAAAAAACTTCGGGTGCCCCACCCTCGGCACGTCTTTGTTTTTGTGCCTGGGGTGGGATACCACAACATTCAATAGACTGTCTTCCTAAGCAAAGTACCCATGAGTCAGCAAACGATAAGACGACCTGTATCCCGGATCCGGTTCTTCATCGGATACACTGCTGTTTAAGGTTCAGGTCGCTAACCACAATGAACTCCTCTTGCTTGTCGAGAAAGGTTAACTGACTCCAATGCCCAGGTTCGGTTTTGATGCCGGCGAAACACATGTACTAAAGGCGCTGAAAACGCCTGAGCGAATCCAGCGCTTCCTCGACAGCGAAATCGCATACAACAAAGAGCCCGATGGCGATACGCTTCGTTCTCCTCGCCGGGTGCTGCGCGATAAGGTGGCCCATTGCATGGAGGGCGCTCTGCTGGCCGCTGCGGCATTGCGGGTACAAGGCTTTCCGCCATTGCTCCTCGACCTCGAGGCCGTGCGCGACGACGACCACGTGCTCGCTATTTTCAAGCAGCACGGCCATTGGGGCGCGATCGCCAAATCGAACTACAGTGGACTGAGATTCCGCGAGCCGGTCTACCGTAATCTGCGTGAACTCGTCATGTCCTACTTCGAGCACTACTACAATCTTTCCCGCGAGAAGACTCTGCGAAACTACTCTCGTCCGGTGAATCTGTCGCGCTTCGACCGCATGGGCTGGATGACCGCGGAAGAGGATCTCTGGCCGATCAGCGACTACCTGGCGCGCATTCCTCACGTCACCTTGCTGCGCAACGGCGTCGGACGCCGCTTTGCCCGAGTGGATGATCGCCTCTTTGCTGCGGGGTTGGTTGGCCGGGCGTTGTAACACTGATCTTCTACCGACGCCGTCGCACTTTCGTACAATCAACATCAAAGCCATGAATCCCCCGCGCGTACTCTTCCTCGGCCGCACCACCCTCGACGCAACCTATTGCATCGACCGTCTTCCCGCCGAAGACACCAAGGTCTACGCCAGTCACTTCCACGCCGCCCCCGGAGGCCCCGCGCTCAACGCCGCCATCACCCACTCCCTTCTCGGCGGCAAATCCCTGCTAATAAGCGCTGTCGGCAGCGGCCCATGGTCCATCCCCGTCCGCGCCGCGCTTGAACGACACCGCATCTCTCTGCTCGATCTCGCCGCCAACACCGCCTACGAAACGCCGCTCACCACCGTGCTGGTCAACTCCGCCTCCGCCAGCCGCACCATCGTCAACCCGCCCATTGATAACGAATGGGTGCCCCTGATCCCTCGCATTTGGGGATCAGGGAAAACACAAACTTCAGACGACGTCTCGCCTCAGCAATCTCTCCCCACCGATTGGTCGCCGCTCCCGCAGGTCCTCCTCACCGACGGCTTTCACCTCGCGGAGACCCTCCCCTTTCTCGCCGCCTGCCGCAACGCTGGCTCCGCGCTCTGTCTCGACGGCGGCAGTTGGAAACCCGGCACCGAGGAGCTTGCTCCCTTGCTCACCGCAGCCATCTGCAGTGAGCGTTTCGCCGTTCCCGGCCAATCCGCCACCAGTTGCGACGCGCTCTTTGATTGGTTCTCTTCTCGCGGCGTTCCCTGCATCGCCCTCACGCGCGGCCCCCGGCCCATCCTCTGCTGGGAGCGCGGCCGCCGCTTCCAGATCGAGATCGCGCAAATCAACGTCGCCGACACCCTCGGCGCGGGAGATGTCCTCCACGGAGCCTTCGCCTACTTTTTTGTCTCGGGCCACGACTTCGAACCAGCCCTCCGCCGCGCCGCCCAGATCGCAACCCTCTCCTGCCAATCAACCGGCGTCGAATCCTGGACCGGGCACGCCCTCGCAGCCGCATACGACCCGGCCCTCAAGCAATCCCATCCAGGAACTCATTGACCGCCTCTGCCCAACATCCTGATGGCACCGGCACAACTGGTTCTTTCACCAAACTCGCTAACTTACAATTTCCCTGTCCCCTGCCTTCTAGTCCCTCAAAAACCGCGCCATCATCACCGCCATACGTTCCCAATTCGCGGCTTCCCGCGCCATCTCTTTACGCCCCATCGATGTCAGCGTATAAAACCTCGCCCGCCGCCCGCTCGCCGACACTATCCGCCATGTAAAGGCTAGAACCTATAGACCATGATCCCCCGGATTGCATACCCCTGCGACACTGCAGGGGAGCAGGGGTATGCCGAACATTTCTTCCTGTTGGCAAACAACAGGAAAGGCCTGTTGCGCGGGGCTTTACCGATCACTGTTCCCTAATCTCTGGTCCCTACTCAAGAAACCGCGCCATCATCCCCGCCATCCGTTCCCAATTCGCCACTTCCCGCAACATCTCTTTACGCCCCATCGATGTCAGCGCATAAAACCTCGCCCGCCGCCCGCTCGCTGACACTATCCGCCATGTAAAGGCTAGAACCTATAGACCATGATCCCCCGGATTGCATACCCCTGCGACCCTGCAGGGGAGCAGGGGTATGCCGAACATTTCTTCCTGTTGGCAAACAACAGGAAAGGCCTGTTGCGCGAGGCTTTACCGATCTCTGTTCCCTAATCTCTGGTCCCTACTCAAGAAACCGCGCCATCATCACCGCCATCCGTTCCCAATTCGCCACTTCCCGCAACATCTCTTTACGCCCCATCGATGTCAGCGCATAAAACCTCGCCCGCCGCCCGCTCGCTGACACGCCCCACTCCGCCTTGATCCAACCCCGTTTCTGCAAACGCGCCAGCGCCGGATGAATTGTTCCCTGATTCAACCTCAGCCCGCTGCCGCTCACCGCGCCGCCGCTCACCTCTTCAATCCGCCGCGCAATGCCATACCCATGCAGCGGCCCCATCGCCTCAATTGTTTTCAGAACCATCAGGTCCAACGTCCCTTGCAGTATCTCCGGCCTCTTCTCGCCCATCACTATGCTCCGATCTCTTCTTCACTCACAATCTCTGACTCATCTCATCTTCTCGCGAACTTTCTAATCTGTTTTCGCCCATCCGCTTTCACCTGTTGTCCTACTACACATACCATGCGCGAGGACATGTTGAATGTCAACATATCATCTCCAAAATGACTACTGAATGATCTGCAGCGAGTGGTCAGATTTCAGTTGAACTAGATCTCCGGTGAGCTGGAACTGCACGATGTACAAAAACCGGTGCGCTATAGCTTCACATTTTGCAAAAACCGATAAGCTGGAACGCACCATTTTGCGTTCTCGGGTGACTTGCTGCCTCCTCGTCCCCCCGTGCCGCCGTCGGGTAGAATTGATGGGCGATGTCTACTCAAAAAATCACCACCTCTATTCAGCCGTGCTCGCCTCAGGGCGGGTTTGCCAATCAACCTTTTATCGATTTCAAAGCGCCTGAAAACGCGCGTAAAATGCAGAACGCATTGGAGTTGGTCGCCGGACAACTGGGCCGCGAATATGACCTCGTCATCGGCGGCAAACGCATCAAAACAAAGGACAAAATTCGCTCTTTGAACCCCGCGCGCCCCGCCCAAATCGTTGGCATTCATCAGAAGGCCGGCGCGGATCACGCTGAGCAGGCCATGACGGCGGCCCTCAGCGCCTTTGAGTCGTGGAGCAGAACACCAGTAGAATCAAGAGTTTCCCTGCTCCTCAACGCCGCCCGTATCATCCGCGAGCGCAGCTTCGAGTTCTGTGCCTGGCTCACCTATGAAGTGGGTAAAAACTGGGCCGAGGCCGACGCAGACGTGGGCGAAACCATTGATTTTCTTGAGTTTTATGCCCGCGAGGCGCTGCGGCTGGCTGACTCAAAAACGCCAATTCAGTACCCCGGCGAGCGCTGCGAACTGCACTACATCCCGCTCGGCGTGGGCGCGATCATTCCTCCCTGGAACTTCCCCTTCGCCATCATGGCCGGAATGACGGCTGCCGCCATCGTCACCGGTAACACGTTGATTCTAAAGCCCTCCAGCGACGCTCCTACAATCGCGGCCAAGTTCATGGAAGTACTCGAAGAAGCGGGCCTCCCTGCGGGCGTGGTCAACTTCTGCCCCGGCTCCGGCTCCAGCTTCGGCAACGCAATCGTCGAAGATCACAGGACGCGCTTCATCTCCTTCACCGGTTCCAAGAAGGTGGGACTGGAGATTCACGAGCGCGCCGCCAAGGCTAAACCCAATCAAATCTGGCTCAAACGGACGATTCTCGAGATGGGCGGCAAGGACACAATCCTGGTCTGCGCCGACGCAAATCTGGACGCGGCCGTCGAAGGCGTGGTGGCTTCGGCCTTCGGCTTCAGCGGGCAAAAGTGCTCGGCCTGCTCCCGCGCCATCATCGAAGCCCCTGTCTACAACTCATTCATAGAGAAGCTGGTTGCGCGCGTGGCCAAGCTCACTGTAGGCGATCCTGCGGCCAACCACAACCTCGGCCCAGTGATCAACAAGGGCGCGCTGGATTCCATGCTGGCTTATATCGAAATCGGCAAAAAGGAAGGAAAACTGATTGCCGGCGGCAAGGCGCCTGAGATCAATGGCGGCTATTTCCTTGAGCCCACAGTCTTTGCGGACATCGCGCCTACCGCAGTCTTGGCCCAGGAAGAGATTTTTGGACCGGTGCTGGCGCTGATCAAGGTGGCCAACTTCGAGGAGGGGATGAAGGTGGTCAACAACACCGAGTACGGCCTGACCGGCTCCATCTACTCGACTGACCGCGAAAAGCTGAACGTTGCCCGTCGCGAGTTTCACGTTGGGAATCTGTACTTTAACCGCAAATGCACGGGCGCGATGGTGGGGGCGCATCCCTTCGGCGGGTTCAACATGAGCGGCACGGATTCGAAGGCCGGCGGCCCGGATTATCTGCTGCTGTTCACGCAATCCAAGAGCGTGGCGGAGAAGCTGTAAGCGCGGTATTAGCCAGTTAGCGGTGTTTGCATAGTTAGCGCGCCGCTAACTGCATCCGTGGCCTCCCGTTTATGCATAGTTATGGTTTTTAGTAGTATAGGCGCTCGCTGTAATTGGATAGACAGAGTCCAATTCGCTCTAGTCTGTTTATGCGTCATTATGGATAGTGTTTTTGGAGGATATATGCGTAGTTATGCGTAGCTCCCGCAAGTCTTATGCGTAATTATGGTTGTGATTTGGAGCATGGCACCGAGCGCAGGCGGTGAGCGATCCGGTGCATTTGATTACTACGGATGAGCGGTTGAGGGAATACAGCGAGTTGGTGGTGCTGGTGTGAGGGCGGTGTGGGCGTAGATATAAATAAGGGCGCGCAAGATGGGTTTCTCAATCCCGGGTCTCATAATCGAGACTTGGGGCACCCAATCATTTTGATGTGGTCAGATTTGGACCACCCGCCCTTCAACATAACTCATGGGATTTCCGAGTTGGTCGATCCGTCTCCCGCTTGATGACAGCCAACACTTCTCCGAACGTCTCACCAATGTGTCCCTTTGGGAACGAAATGTGCTGGATTCCGGCCAGATTCGAGAACTCTTCAACACCCTCTTCGAGGAGCACAATCGCTCTTGAGAACCCGAGTTTTCCTTGAAACAGGCCTGTTTCATGAATCACGTTTTGGCGAGCACGCAGACATTGATCTGCTGTCTCGTCCTCCCCAGTAAGTACAAGAAACGCCAAAGAACTCTCTGTCAGCATTTCGTCAAGTATGTCGCGGATATGATGGCCAGCGCGGGCACCGCTTTCGAAGGCAACAACACTCTGCCCATGCTTATCCTGCAGGTGATTCTTCAATTCCTCCCACACCTTGCTTCGTCCATGACCTATAAAAACCTTGAAATCACTTTCATCCTCTTCAGATTTCTCAACAACATGGAAAGGGATCGCCTGATTCTCCGATTCTCGAAAAACATTGATAATCGAATTGATTTCGTGCCGGTTTTGAGAATCAACATTTATACGGGTCCAGCATCCCGATACCGAATAGGAAAGCCTACAGTTCCAATATTCCATCGCTAGAGGAACGGAAAACCGGAGGCATACATCATCGGCTTAGGGGAACTCCGCAAAAAAGTCCTCGACGTCATTGTAGCTCCATGTCTCGTCCTTGTTCGTTACTTCTAAAGTCCCGAACGTCCCCGGCTTATTGTCTTTTGCGAGTGACTGAACGACGCATATCGCTCGACGAATGACAGTCTCGGGAAACTTCAAGTGCTTATAAAACTTCTTAAATTGCATCTCACCTTCCCCCGCCAGATTCACTTTCCAACAGTATAGCCTTGCTGGCGATCTACAGTAGACCGATTCGCTTTTCCAGGTTACATGTCGCCGTAGAACTGGGGCTTTGCAGATCAGCCTTCAACAACGCCGATATAGCGTGAAATGATTCTCAGTTGATGCGAAATCGCCTTCGCATTCGTCATGGCCCATCGGGGCGGGGTGGATGGGGTGGGGCGACAAAAACAGCGAGTTGTCTCCCGCTTCGCGGGAATCGCAAGTTAGCAAGTTAGCGGAATTGAGCGCGACCTTGTCGCGCTGGTTGATTTCTAAAAATTTGTTGGTGGATTTATGCGAGGGTTGAAACCCCCGCCTCCCTCCGGCACGCTTCGAATAATAGTCCGACCAAATGCAAAAACGAAAGCAGATCCTTCGACTCACCACCCCCAGGCTGAAGAGTACGCCTGGGGCCCCGTTCGCTCAGGACGACAAACTTATTGAGTGTTCTCGAATCCCACTGTTGCGGCAGATTACGCCGCAAAAATGGGGCACCCGCGGAAAAAACCCGGGCCTGCCGGCCTTAGAGATTTGCGTACTTTCAGAGGGCTGAAGGCCCCTGCTCCCTCCGGAAAAACCACCTCAGGGGCCAAAGCCCAATGCATTATTATTGCGCTATCGGCAGTCAGGGTTAAAACCCTGACCTACCAGCCGTGCCCTGATACAAAGCAAAAACAAAAGCGCGGCAGGGGTGGTGCATCATTCCCCGGTCCCCAAATGCTAGGGACCGGGGGCACCCGCGAATGGATGGGGCACGGAGCTTTTATGAGCTAGTCTGCGAAAAACAAATGCAGGTCCTTCGACTGCGCTCAGGATGACGATGCTTAGTTTCGTGGTATCCCACCCATTCGCAAAGAACGCGAATGGATGGGGCACGGAGCTTTTGTGAGTGAGTCTGCGAAAAACAAAATCAGATCCTTCGACTACGCTCAGGATGACAAATCTATAAAGATCTATAGAATCGATAAAAATCTATAGATAGATGGAACTATCCCACCTTATGCACAAAAGTTTCAAGAAGCGGGTCCTTCGACTCCGCTACGCTCCGCTCAGGATGACAGTGCCGAAGGTGGGGCACCCGCCGTACATTGGTCCCTTTAGAGTGGGATATCCGCGGAGCGCTATGCCATGGGGCGCGGCTGTGCGGCTTCCTCGGCTTCCAGCTTGTTGCCTACGTCGGCGGCGGCGGCGGCGAGGACGCGGTGGTGGATGGTGAACAGGGCGAGCTCGAGGCGGTCGCTGACGCCGGTCTTGTCGTAGACGGAGCGCAGGTAATTTTTGATGACCTGCTCGGTGGTCTTGAGGCGTGTGGCAATCTCGCGATTCTTGCATCCCTGGACGATGAGCGCGACAATGCGCATCTCCTTGGGTGTGAGGCGGTCGCGGACGCGCGTGCCCACCATGTCTTCCTCGACTGACTCGTCCACCATGATCTGCGGAGGCACCCATGTGCCGCCAGCGGCCACCGCGCGCACACACTCCACCAGAGCCGGTCCGGTGACGCTGCGGAAGACTACGCCGCGAAAGCCCTGATGCAGTAAGGCACTGGCGTTGTCGCTGTTCTCGGCAATCACGATGCCGCGGCTGCCGGTGGTCTCGAGGAGCGCATGCAACCGCTCCATATCCGGGCGGAGCGAGGCGGCAAACAAAACGATGGAGCCGGGAAAGGTGGTGATGGCGTGCTGCATGCGGTCGAGGTCAGTGCACTGAGCGATGATGCGGATGTCTTCATCCATGGCCAGCACTTTAGCAGTGCCAGCTCGAAAAATAGCTTGCGAATCGGCCAGAATGATCTTGTTCATAATGCGCGCCTCGTCAACTGCATACCCCAGAAGCCCTAGTTGAAGCCTGCCCTGCCCATGGACTCGCGGCGCCGGAAACGCAGCTTCGGGCTCAGGCAATGACTTCTTCTCATTGCACAGTATCGGCAGATTCCCTCAAAACTCTTGAAGTGCTTCAATCTGCAACAAAAAGAACAGGGCAAATTCCCTTGGTGGCCGATCCATAAATTAGACGTGCCGCGCCTCGGTTTATCCCTATGAATGAGCTTACAGCTTCCTGATGCCCAGGGTCACGCACATTTGACCTCGGCGACAAGTGAAAATCGTTGACGGATGAGGCTGGTGGGCGGGAGCGGGTTCTGTTTCGACCATCTTCCATGTCCATGCTGGTCCTATTCCATTAGAAAAGTTCAACCTAGTTCTCCACACAGCAAGGCGGTGAAGATGGTTTGTGCCGCGCCGATGTAGATATGGAGGGTATGAATGGCCGATCGCACGGAACTTCTTGAAGTCGCGCTGGACAGTTTTCCGGAGGGCATCGCGCTGCTTGGAGGCGAGGGCCGGATCATGCTCTGGAACCGTGCGGCAGAGGCGATCACCGGCTATGCACGCGCAGACCTGCTATCACGGCAAGTGCCAGAACCGCTGGAGCCGCTTCTGACAGCTAGTGAGCGGCTTGCGAATGTGGAGCCGGACGCCGGGGGACAACTGGGACACAGGACGCTGATTCATGCGCTGCATAAGCTGGGCCACGAAGTGCCTGCGATGGCGCGATATTTCTTATTGCGCGATGAGATGGGCGGGCGCATGGGCATGTTGGTCATCTTTCATCCCGCCGACAGCCTGGATGCGCTGCCGCACGGAGAGTGTGACCAGGGTGGATGGGTGAAGGCAAGCCAGGCAGTTCTTGAAGACCGGCTGGCGACAATGTTTGGGGACTTCATGCGCGGAGGCCTGCCGTTCGGCGTGTTGTGGATTTCTGTCGATCAGTCTGCGGAGCTACGCAAGACGCACGGCGCCAAGGCCTGCGAGGCAATGCTGGAGAAGGTGGAGCGGGCGATGGCCAACGGGCTGCGGCCAGGCGAAGAGATGGGGCGCTGGGGCGACGATGAGTTTCTGATACTGTCGCATGAACGCACGCCGGAGATGCTGGCGACGCATGCGCAGGCGCTGGCGGGACTGGCACGGACGGCAGACTTCCGCTGGTGGGGCGACCGTGCATCGCTGACCGTGAGCATCGGAGCGGCCCAAGCCGAACAGGACGGCAGTTTGACTGATCTTCTGGAAAGGGGCAAAGCCGCAATGTTAACCAGCTTTGAAGCGGGCGGGAATCAGATCACGTCCGCGCCTGGGAGGCAAGCATGTTCGCCATCATAGGCATCGTTGTGGTGTTCGGATCGATTATTGCCGGATTTTTGATGGAGAAGGGTCATATCCTGGTTCTTCTTCAGCCGGCTGAGTTACTTATCATTGCAGGCGCGGCCACGGGCACATTACTGGTGGCCAATCCGACCCATGTGATCAAAGACATCATCGCCGGATTAATGGGGGTACTGAAAGGCACACCGTTCGACAAGGCACGCTATCTGAACACGCTGAAGATGATGTATCAGTTTCTGAACAAGGTGCGTAAAGAGGGATTGTTGAGCGTGGAGATGGATGTGGAGAAGCCCTCGGAAAGCTCTATCTTCAAAAACTATCCAGAGTTTATCGCCGACCATCATGCCCGGGACTTTGTGTGCGACACGCTGCGCATGGCCATCACGGGAGGCGTGGAACCGTTTGACATGGACCAGATGATGGAGCTGGACATGGAGGTGCATCACCACGGGGCGACGCTGCCGGTCAGCTCCCTGACGACCGTTGCGGACTCACTGCCGGGACTGGGCATTGTAGCGGCGGTGTTGGGCGTGGTGATCACCATGGGTTCGCTGGGCGGACCGCCGGAGGAGATCGGCGAGAAGGTTGCGGCGGCGCTGGTGGGAACTTTTTTGGGCATTCTGCTGTGCTACGGCGCGGTCGGTCCTTTGGCTTCGAATATGTCCAAGACTGCTGACTCGCACAATGAGTATCTGCATGTGCTTAGAGTACTGATTCTTTCGTTTTTGAAGGGCTCGGCTCCGATGATTGCCATCGAGATGGGGCGGCGGGCGATTCCCGCGCATGTGCGTCCCAGCTTCGACGAGATGGAAAAGAACTGCAAGAGCCACGCCGCCAGCGCTGAGCCGGCCGCGGCGGCGGCGGCCTAGGGTCCGGCGAGTTATCAGGAAAGAAACAGGGCATTATGGCGCCAACCAAGACGCAACCGATTATCGTCATCAAGAAGAAGGGCGGCCACGGCGGCGGACACAACGGCGGCGCGTGGAAGGTGGCCTACGCAGATTTTGTCACCGCCATGATGTCGCTGTTTATCGTGCTTTGGCTGATGGGTTCGAGTGAAAAGGTGAAGAAGGCAGTGGCGGGGTACTTCAATGACCCGAAGGGGACCGGCAGCCTGCTGGGTACCACTATGACCGGGACCGGCACAACCATCTCGCAGGCTACCACCGACGAATTACAAAAGCTGAAAGAAAAGCTGGAAGAGGAGATCAAGGCGAGAAAAGAGCTAGAAAAGCTCTCCAAGCAGATTGAGATTACGATCACTCCCGAGGGGCTGCGCATTGAGCTGATCGAAGGCAAGGACGGCACTTTCTTCCAGAGCGGCAGCGCAAAGCTGAGCGAAAGCGGCCAGCAACTGTTGGCGCTGCTTGGAAGGGAGTTGAAGACGCTGCCCAACTCACTTTTAATTGAGGGGCACACCGATGCGACGCCTTACTCCAGCGACTCGGGTTACAGCAATTGGGATCTGTCGGCCGACCGCGCCAACTCCGCGCGACGGCTGTTGCAGCAGGACGGCGTACGCACAGACCAGGTGACGCAGGTGCGCGGCTATGCGGACCAGATGTTGCGTGTAAAAAACAATCCCACGGATCCATCCAACCGGCGCATCTCGATTCTGGTCAAGAATGACAATGAAAAGGTGACAACGCTCTCGGCGGACAGCGTGGTGAATGGAAGTACGCCGTTGCCGACAGCCGCAAAGACTCCCGCAGCGCCAGCCACGGAACCCGCTGCCACGCCCGGTGGTAAAGCGGCTTCTCCAGCTGCGTCTCCAGCCACTTCTCCGGCCATCGCTGCTTCGCCCGCCAAACCAGCGGCAGGCACTCCGGCGGCCAAACCGGCCGTGATGGACAAGCTCAAGGCCATGCTGCCGGGGAAGAAGAAATAGGGGCAGCGAGCCATCCGGGTTGCGGTGGTTGCCCACATTTCAAAATCGAGATGTTGGCACCCACCATTTGTGATCGGTCCTACGCCGCCCGACTGTCGGAGCATTGAGGTTCGTGGTATCCCAGGTCCACAAATGCGAGGGACCTTGGGCACCCCATCATTTGTGGTCAGACCTGCGCCACCTGACTGTTGAATCATTGAGCTTCGTGGTTTCCCACATCTCAAATTCGAGAGATGGTCCACACGCTGGCAGCCCGCAACGCCTATAATCAGCGTGTGTTGCATACATTTTCTTTATCTCGTTGCGGCAGGGTTGGGCAGCTCGTCGGAGTGGGCCTTGTAGTGGCCCTGTCCTTCACGGTTTGCGCTGGTGGGCAGACGGATGTTCAGGCCGGAGCCGCCTCAGGCGGCCGCATTCTGCTGGTGCTGCCCTTTGACAACCGCACCGGGCAACCCAGCCTGGAATGGATTCGCGAGGCCTCGGCGGAGATTCTCAGCAGCCGTCTGGCATCAGCAGGATTCGCCCCCATGAGCCGCGCGGACCGCATCTACGCGTTCGATCACCTGGGGTTGCCACAGGGCTTTCACCCATCGCGGGCCAGTTCGATCAAGCTGGCCGAGACGCTGGACGCCGATTCGATTATTGTGGGCAGCTACCTGACCGATGGCAGCGGAATTGTAGCCGAGGCGCAGATAGTGGACGTGCCTCACCTGCGCATGAGCCAGCCGGTCACGGCGCGCGGCGAGATGCGTGAGATGAACGCGGTCTTCGACTCACTGGCCTGGAAGCTGGCACGGCAGATCGATCCTGGTTTCAAAGTTACCGAAGAAACTTTTGTGGCTGCCGGCTCAGGCCTGCGCCTGGACGCTTTTGAGCAGTACATTCGCGGCATCACCGAGCCCGATCAGCAGGAGCGTCTGCGCCATCTCAATCAATCGGTTCTGCTCAACCCGAAGTTCTCGCCTGCCTGGATGGCACTGGGGCGCGAAGACTATGCCAGCCAGCAATACGAGCAGGCGGCAGAGGCTTTTTCCAAGGCGGGGGCCAACAACGCCGATACCGACGAAGCCCTTAAGGCCGGTTTCTATCGCGGCCTCTCGCTGCTGTTCTCAGGCGACTACACGCGCGCCGAGGAGGCATTTGCCGGCGTTGCTCGTGTACTGCCGCTGGCCGAAGTTTTGAACAACCAGGGAGTCGCGCTGGCCCGCGGCGGCAAGGACGGCATCCCGCTCTTTCGGCAAGCTGTGGCCGCCGACCCCAATGCGGCCGACTACCACTTCAACCTGGCCGTCAGCCTGAAGCGTCACGGCGACAACGACGAAGCCTTGACCGAGCTGGCTCAGTGTCTGCGGTTGCGTCCCAGCGACATCGAGGCGCAGGCAGTGGAGAAGACCTGGACAAAGCCAGCCAAACCCGGAGCAACCGCGCCCGGCCCGGCGAAGACGCCCGCAGCGAAGCCAGCCACCGGCTCGGAGAAGCCGGAAGAGGCTGAAGAGGAATCCGGGGCAAAGGCTGATCCGCTGGAGCGCATCCAGCGCTCCTTCGACGAGGTTGCCTTCCGTCAGGCTGCCCTGATGCTGGATCAGATCAACAGCGCCCGGCTTAACGCGCTTCCGCCGCTGGAGCGCGCACAAGAGCTCTCCGGCCTGGCTCATGAGTACCTGGACCACGGTCTGCTGCTGGAGGCTGAACGGCTATATCAAGCCGCCGTGATTGCCAATCCCAAGCTCGCCGCGGCACACGCCGGTCTCGCCGAGGTTCGCGAGCGCTCCGGCGATACTCAAGCTGCCCGCAAAGAAGCGGTAAAATCGCTGGAACTGCTGCCATCGGTGGATGCGTACCTGGTGCTGGTCCGGCTAGACCTGGCAGCCAACCATTTGGAAGAGGCGAAACAGAATGTAGCCGCGGCCCTTCAGATCGACCCCAACAGCAAGCCGGCGCTGGAACTGCGCCGGCAGATTGGGGTCAAGGGAGGGCTAAAGAAGTAGGACAGAATCACCATTTTGAATAAGGAGAGAAAATTCACATGAATCGCATTTTTGCTTTAGCACTACTCTCGTTTTCAGTCGTTGTTTTCGCCCATGCTCAACAAATCACCCGCGGGGCCACTGTGTTCATTGAGCCGATGAATGGGTATGAGATGGCTTTGACCTCCGCCATGACGGAAAAGCAAGTGCCCCTAGTCATGGTGGCCGACAAGAACAAAGCAAAATATGTTATCAAGTGCACTCTAAGAAAGACCTATAACCTTGTTCATTTTCCCCACACCAGCACCAATATTACCGTGACAGATACGAAATCTTCCCAGATCGTTTTTGCATACACGTCAGATAAGGGCGGGGACGAAGTATCGGCCGGGGCGTTTGCAGATCAACTGAAAGAGACCATGGAAGAGAAGAAATAAGAAGATTACTTCCGATTTTTTGAATCAGTTTGGAAGTAATTTTTTGAGCAATCCGGGAGAGGAGCAAGCCATGATGCAGAGCGTCCGCGGGTTTGCGGCAGTGATTGGTTTGATTGCGGCCTTTGGGCTGAGTGCGCCGGCCTGTGGCCAGCAGCCGTTTGTCGACAAATTCGTCCTCTCCGACACTATTCAGCCGGTCACGCAGGGCGAGCTGGATCGCGCTATCCAGAAAGCCAACTCCGACGGGGCTCGCGCGCTGCTGATCGAACTGGACACACCAGGCGGGCTGCTCGAGTCGACGCGCACCATGGCCGGGGCGATACTCGGCTCCAAGGTTCCGGTGATCGTTTATGTCAGTCCGGCAGGAGCACGGGCCGGGTCGGCTGGGTTTTTCTTGCTTGAATCGGCGGACATTGCCGCCATGGCTCCGGGCACCAACGCCGGAGCAGCTCATCCGGTGATGGAGTTCGGCCCCCAGCCCGACGCCACCATGAATCAGAAGATCGAGAACGACGCTTCAGCCTTCCTGCGCTCCTACGTAACAAAACGTAACAGGAACGCCGAAGCCGCCGAGGCCGCCGTTCTCACATCGCACTCCTACACTGCCGAGGAGGCGCTGAAACAAAATCTCATTGACCTGACCGCCTCGAATGACTGGGAGTTGCTCAGGGACCTCGATGGACGCGAAATCACTCGCATGGACGGGACCAAGTTGACCCTCCATCTGACTGGAGCGCGGATTGAAACCCTGCAGCCCACGCTGCGCGAGGATTTGCTCGGCTGGCTGGTCAATCCCAATATCGCCCTGCTGTTTCTGGTGGGCGGCGCGTTGCTGATTTATCTGGAGTTCAACACTCCTGGCACAATTGTTCCAGGCGCGCTGGGCACTCTGATGGTGCTGCTGGCCATTTTTGCGCTCGGATTGCTGCCGATTCGATTTACTTCGGTTCTGTTGCTGGTGGCGGCGCTGGTGCTGCTGCTGCTGGAGGCCAAGTTTGGCGGCCATGGCGCACTGGCCATCGCCGGCATCATCTGCCTGACTTTTGGAACGCTGACGCTGGTTGCCGCGCCGGTGCCGGAGATGGCCATCAGCCCCTGGGTTGCTCTGGCGGTCAGCGCCGCCTTCGGCAGCATCACCGTCTTCCTGGTTCGACTTGCGGTGCGCGCGCGAAGGATGAAATCGCGGCTGGGGCCATCGGCCCTGGTGGGCAGCCGCGCCCGGGCGATGGAGCCGCTGACCCCAGAAGGTCATGTGCTGGTGGAGGGCGAAATCTGGCGCGCTGTGGCCAGTGAGCCTGTGGCGGCGGGAGCTCCGTTGCGCGTTGTGGGCCTGGATAAATATCTGCTACATGTGGAGCCGGCTGCGCCACAAAGGACTCCGCAGAGCACGTCTTAAGGAGTACAATCCGTCGTAAGTGAGGGAATTTCAATGGACTTCAGTACACCGGTTTTGATTTTTGTAGCGATCGTCGTCCTCTACCTGCTCAACTCCATCAAGATTCTCCGCGAGTATGAGCGTGGAGTGATCTTCCGGCTGGGCCGCGCGCTGCCCACGCCCAAAGGCCCCGGCATCATTCTGGTCTTCCGGCCCTTCGATCAGATGGTGCGCATCTCTCTGCGCCAGGACGTGCTGGAAGTTCCTCCACAGGACGTGATCACACGCGACAACGTCACCCTCAAGGTGAATGCAGTGGTTACGCTCTACGTGGTCAATCCCAATGACGCTGCCATCAAGGTGGCCAACTACGTTTACCAGACCTCGCAGTTTGCGCAGACCACGCTGCGCTCGGTGCTGGGCGAGGTGGAGCTGGATGAGCTGCTCAGCCATCGCGACAAGCTGAACCTGAAGATTCAGACCATCATCGACCAGCGGACGGAACCGTTTGGCGTGAAGGTAATCTCGGTGGAAGTGAAGCAGGTGGACCTGCCCGAGCAGATGCTGCGCGCCATGGCCAAGCAGGCCGAGGCAGAGCGCGAAAAGCGCTCGAAGATCATTCACGCCGAGGGCGAGTTCAACGCCGCGCAAAAGTTGGTGGATGCGGCCGCGTTGCTGGCTACCGAGCCGATGACCCTGCAGTTGCGCTACCTGCAAACGCTGACTGAAATCGGCGTGGAGAAGAACACCACCATCGTCTTCCCGCTGCCGCTGGAGATGATGACGCTGTTCAACAAGCTGGGCGCGACGGCTATGGCTGCGGCGGATAAGAAGTAGGCCTAGCCACTTCGACAAGCTCAGGGCAGGCTGTTCAGGCGTACTTGTCTTTGTCGCCAGGGTGATGATTCAGAAGTTTATTGAAGAACAACTTCAGAGCCTTCGACTCACCACCCCCAGGCTGAAGAGTACGCCTGGGACCCCGTTCGCTCAGGATGACAGCAGTTTTTTCATGCTGCGTATTTCTGACTCGGGACACCAGGGTAGGAACCCACGAAGTTCAATCGGACCCATTTCATCCCGGTCCGGATAGACAGAACATTCGCCTACTAGAGGGGAAATGCACGAAGATTTTAACGAAGACGAGTTGCCGCCGGTAGATCAGCGGCGCGACACCGAGCTGACGCTGGGCCCGATGATGTTGTTGGGCTTTTTCTTTGGCCTGGTGTTGTTGTGCGGCCTCTGCTTCGCGGTGGGCTACTCGATGGGTAGCCGCGGGGCCCACGAAACCTCGACCCTGCAGCCGGGGGCTGGAACCGCTTCGCAGGCCGCCGGTTCTGTTCCCAAGCCCTCTGCCGAGCGGCAAAACATGCCCCAGCCTCAGCCAGCCGCGGACATAGCGCCGGCCCCTGCCCATTCGGCTGCATCTGCCCAACTTGCTCCAACGCTCCCTGCTACGGCAACCCAGAGTGAGCCGGGCGCGGAAACGGCCGGTGCGTTGATGGTTCAGATTGCCACCGTTTCTCACCAAGAGGACGCCGATGTGCTGGTGGGCGCGCTGCACCAACGCGGCTATACAGCCACCGCGCGCCGCGATCCTGCCGACAACCAGTTCCATGTGCGCATCGGCCCGTTCAACAGTCGCAACGACGCCAATGCTATGAGCAAAAAACTGCTTCGTGACGGCTATAACGCCGTCGTGCAGCCTTAGGGGTTGGTTTCTCATCCTTCGCATGATGCGCGAAGGATCGGACACCCAGATTTCTGTAATACAAGAGAAATACTCAGTTCCGCATCCACTCCGGCAGGCTTGAGGCGATCACTGCTCGCACGGCTGCTGACAATTCCTCACGCGTGGCGTAGTCGCGCGGATAGAGGGGCGCGTGAAAGATGATATGCGCCACGCCGGGCTTGATGGCAAAGCTGCCCCTGGCCATCATCGTTTCGGTGCCGTAA
Source organism: Occallatibacter sp. (assembly GCA_050013195.1). Lineage (GTDB taxonomy): Bacteria > Acidobacteriota > Terriglobia > Terriglobales > Acidobacteriaceae > Telmatobacter. Next base: position 6,935 of record JBEKFS010000017.1, on the reverse strand, counting down.
ATTGATACCGGAATGCATGGCGCACCGGACTGCATGGCGAGGTAGAATGGGCCTTTCTTAAAGGGCTGCATGCGGCCGTCCGTGGAGCGCCTGCCCTCGATGAAGGTGGTAATGTGGAGGCCTTTGGCCAGCAGACGTGTGGCTGTCGTCACGCTGGCCTCTGCGCTGGCTTTGTTGCCGGTGCGGTCCACAGGAATATACTCGGCCAGCTTGAGACAGATGCCGAAGATGGGCATGTTGAAGACAGCGCGCTTGGCGAATGCGGAAGTGCGCCCTGGAATCCGCGAGATCAGCGCAGGTGCATCGAGATTGGAAACGTGGTTGGCCATGAAGATGCATGCGCGGCCGGAGGGAACCTGCTCTCGCCCCTCAACCTTTATACGGATGCCGGCCACACGGTAGCCGACGCTGACAATGAGGCAGGTGACCTTGTAGAGCGGTTCCACGTTGCCTGTAACCACGGCCAGCGGAATGAAGATCACCGCCGAGGGAATGGCCAAAACGACAATGGTGACAATTACAACCAGCGAAATAATCATGTGGGTACCGAGAAAAAGTTGAAATTCGTATTTTCCAGGACTTTTTGCATCAACATTTACCATCCTGCAAGGGAATATCCCTCAGGGGCTAAAGCCCGACGTCATAATGTTGCATCTGCGGCACGACTGAAGTCGTGCCCTGACACTTCTTGCTCCACCATTTGCATTTTTCGCAAGCTGTAAAGTTGTGCCCTTTCAATTCATCGAATACTTCAAATGTTCCCTACGCACGCATCCACTCCGGCAAGCCGGAGGCGATTGCTGTGCGAACCGCTTGCATCAGCTCCTCGCGCGTGGCATAGGCGGCCGGATCAATGAGCGGATGAAAGATTACGTGCGCCGTCCCGGGATGAATGCGCAGGCTGCCCTTGCCCTGGATGCTCTCCGTGCCAGAGATGGAAACAGGAATGCACGGCGCGCCGGAGTTCATGGCCAAAAAGAATGGGCCTTTCTTGAAGGGCAGCATGCGGCCGTCCGGCGAGCGGGTGCCTTCAACAAAGGTGGTCATGTGCACACCCTTGGCCAGTACGCGGCTGGCAGCTTCTACGCTTTGCTGTGCATCTACAGGGCTGCCGGTGCGGTCCACTGCGATGAAGTCGCCCTGCCGGAAGCCGGTTCCCAGGATGGGCATGTTCATCAGCGCGCGCTTCATGAATGCCGAGGTGCGTCCCGGAATCAGCGAGATCAGCGCGGGCGGGTCGAGGTTGGAAACGTGGTTGGACATGAAGATGCAGGCGCGGTCTTTGGGTATGTTTTCCTTTCCTGTGACGTGGAAGCGCACCCCGGCCATCCAGCAACTGCTGGAGAGCATGAAGCGCGTGCCTTTGTAGAGTGGCAGCACGTTGCCTGTGAGTGCGCACCAGGGAATAAACAGAATCGCCGTGGGAATTCCGGTGATGACCATCGTGGCCATGAAAATGAGATAGAAAAACATGCGTACCTTTCTGAGCCTTCATTGTAAAAGTTCTTTGCGGCGATGAGGCAGTTTCTCACAACTGCGGCCAAGCCTCGCCGCGAGCAATCAGCGATGCTGGTCCGGTGAGGCGCAACTCTGTGCCCGTTCCATCCCACTCCACAGTCTGCGCACCGCCGGGCGCCACCACGGTGAGCGGAGATTGGCAGCCTTTCATTGCAATGGCCGCGGTGGCCGTAGCGCTGCTGCCGGTGCCCGATGAGGTCGTCGGCCCCACGCCGCGCTCGAAGATGCGAATCTCAATCTTCCGTGAGTTGATGATGCGCAGAAATTCGACGTTTGTCTGGTGAGGAAAATCCGGATGGACGCAAATCGCCGCGCCAATCTCCTGCCAACTCTGGCCGGCTACAGCAAACTCAGTGTTTTCCACCACGACGACAAAGTGCGGATTGCCGGTGGAGACCTCGACACCTGCAACTGCAAGCCCATCAGCCAATGTAACCTTTCGAGGAGAGAATGATGGCACGCCCATGCCGGCGGTCACTTCCACGGTAAACTCGCCGTCCGTTTTCAGAGCATTCACGCGGCAGACGCGCAGGCCCGCATCTGTCTCGATGCGCAGCTCATCGCCGGGATGAAGGCCTCGTTCGAGCGTCATCCATGCGGCGACGCAGCGCGTGCCGTTGCCGCTGATCTCGGCGATGGAGCCGTCGGCATTGTGCAGGCGGATGCGGCCGGAGCTGGGCCCGGTCCAGGAGAAAAACTCGATGCCGTCGGCGCCGATGCCAGTGTGTCGATCGCAGAGGTGGCGCGTCAGATTTTCCCGGTCGTGATCTGCAGCCGCTTCTTCGGTCACAATCAAAAAGTCGTTGCCGCAGGCGTGAGCTTTTGCAAAGGGAATCAATCTTCCTCCGGATCGCGGAAGGTGAACAGCTTGTCGATGCCCGGTTTGTCGAGCAGCTTTCCGCGCAGTCGCTCATGTTGCTTGCTGGTCGCGGTGAGAGAAAAGCTCACACGCTGCAACTCGCCGATGGCATCATGATCGACACTCGAGAGCCGCTGGCCTGCTTTGTCCATCGCTTCCAGAATCGACTCCATCATTCGCGTCTGGTCGCTGCCGCGGACCTCATAAAGCAATGGATATATTTTTATATTGGCGCGCCTCTCGAGAAAACCCACCACCTCCAGCGCCATGATGACGATGATTGCCGCCACCGCTGCCGCCGCATAAAGTCCCGCGCCGCAGGCCATGCCGATGGAGGCTACAACAAAGACACTGGCCGCGCTGGTCAGGCCGCTAACACGGCTGCGGTTGTGCAGGATCAGCCCTGCACCAAGAAAGCCGATGCCTTGGACGATGTTCGAGGCTACGCGGCCTTTGTCCGGGTTGGCGTCGCCGGCCAGCACCGCGGAGAGCAGCGTGAAAAACGCGCTGCCCATACAGATCAGCAGGTTGGTTCGCACGCCGGCAGCCTTGCGCTTGATCTCCCGCTGCAGACCGACGAGAGCGCCCAGAAAACAGGCCATCAGCAGACGCCCAATGGCGCCGTTGACCACCACGATCTGTTGCAGGCGATCAAAACTGAGAGGTTGCGCTAACTGTGGCAGTGTCATGCTCATCTCGCTTCCATCGGCGTTTTTCCAATATATGCGGCCTGTTTCAAGTCGTGCAAGGTGGCTTTTTCTTGATGAAAAAGCCACTCAAAGTCCGTGGTTTCTGCCAACATTGATTGGAAAAACGCTACTGCAAAATGCTATCACCGCTCCACCCGGCTTTGTGAAACTGTTTGCGTCTGACGCGCCGTAGGCGTATCGGAGATATAAATCGTTCCTGCTGGCTTTCCGGCTGTCGAAAAACGGCGAACCGCCGTCAGACCTTGGGGATGCGCGTGAACCGCGCGGTCGATCTCATCACCGTCGAAGGCCAGCACCAGCGCGGCGTGTGCGGCGGGCGCAGCCAGTGCGGCGCGATAAATCTCCAGATCGCTCTCGTTGATGGTCTGGCGGAGGGAAATCCCGGTGAAGGCGACGATCTCCGGAAATACCGATGTGTCCATCAGCACAACCGCATGTGGACGCTCGGCCAGCAGCGCGCGCAACGCTGATGGAATCTGCTCATCGTAGGCCAAGCGCGCCTCAATGTTCCTGGTCCCCTCGATATATACCTGCGGGCGCTCGCGCAACATTCTTGCCGTGTTGAAAGCGATCACTCCAAAGAAAAGTGCAATGACCACCGTGGAGGAGGGATGGTTGCGAGGGCGAGGCTTGAACTCAAAGACTGCGGCGAGAACGAATTGGGCGACGAAACCGAGGCCGAGGGCAAAGGCCGGCAGAAGCTCCATTCCGTAGCGCAGGTTGTACCAGGAGTGCGGCCACCAGACGGGTAGAAAGATGGGCACCGAGCCGTACGAAATTGAATACGCATAGAACACAGCCGGAAACCACAGCAGCAGTGCCCACGTGAATGCACGCTTGCGAGCTGATAGCCAGGCCCATGCTGTACCGAGCAGGCTCACCGTCAGCAGCGTGTTGCCCCAGGCAATTGCCGCAGCGTCCAGCTCCGCTGCCTTGATAAAGAAGATCAACGCGACCCAAGGATTGTGCCATCCCGGATGCGGCGGAAATCCCGGCACGGAGGTGCGAATCTCGATTGCCTTGGCTGAATAGGGGCCGCGCGCGAAGTAGAGCCAGTCGCCGAATCCTACTGAGTTATAGATGAACCACGCGACAGGCGCGGCGGCGAGAAGGATGCTGGCGATCCAGAAGCTGAGCGAGCGCAGACGTCCGCGATGGGCGAGAGTGATGCCCATGCACGACCAAGCCACGAAAGCCATGATCCAGCCGTCATAGCGCGTGAAGACGGCAGCAATCAACGCCAGCGCAATCCAATACTGCGTGCGGCGGAGTTTTTTGGGGTATGATGAGTCCAAACATTCGCGCCACTCCACCAGCCAAACCACAATCCACACCATTTCGCAGACAAACAGCGGTTCGGTCATCGCCGTGGTTTGCAGGTAAAGCAAGTTGGGATTCAGCGCAAAGAAGGCCAGAGCGAGCGCCGACGGAGCAGGCGCGAGCCAGTGGCGGGCGAGGCGATAGATTCCCGCGCAGGCGGCGAGATAGGCGAGCGCCGAGGGAATCACGCCCGCAAAGCCGCTGGCCCACCAGCTATAAATCTGCACAAAGGGAATCAGCAGAAGATGCGGCAGCGGCAACCACACCGAGCCCAGTTCGGTCAGCCGCGGCTGGTGAGCGTCGAAGACTCGCCGCGCAATGTGCAGATGAGCCACCGCGTCGCCGTAGTTGAGCATCGCCCCGTGTTGCCAGCTCCAGAGGATCGCGGTGATCGAGGCCGCCGCGCAGGAGGCCACAACGATGAGCCACTCCACGCGCGAGATGGACTGAGCCGGATTGGATTTCTCAGGCAAGGTGCGTTAACTCACGAAAGAGGTTGAAGCGAGCGTCGATCTCCGGGCGCGTGAGCTTCTGCATCCGCTCGGTGCCGAAGCGTTCACAGGCAAACGACCCCATCACGCTGCCATAGAACATAGCGCGGCGGAAGGCAGCCGGAGATTGCTCGGGTTGCGATGCGAGGTAGCCGAAAAAGCCGCCTGCAAAGCTGTCACCCGCGCCGGTCGGGTCAACAACTTCTTCCAGAGGCATGGCGGGAGCGCGGAAAGTTTGTCCGCCGTGGAAGAGCGTCGCACCGTACTCGCCATGCTTGACCACCAGCGTCTTCGGCCCCAAAGCCATCACCACGCGGGCAGCCTGGACGAGGTTGTTTTTGCCGGCTATCATCTTGGTTTCGGTGTCGTTGATGAGCAGGATGTCGAGGCCTTTGAGGACTTCGAGCAGCGCGGGGCGATGATCCTTTATCCAGTAGTTCATGGTGTCTCCGGCCACCAGCTTGGCCTGCGGCATCGCCTCGCGCACGCGGCGTTGCAGGACCGGATCGATGTTAGCCAAAAAGAGAAACTCCGAGTCTCGATAGGCGTCGGGAATCTTTGGATTGAAGGAGGCGAAGACGTTCAGGTCGGTGATATGGGTTTTGGCTTCGTTGAGGTTGTCAAGATAGGAGCCTTCCCAGAAGAAGCTCTTGCCCGCGGTGTGCTCGATGCCGCGCGTATCGATGTTGCGTGCCTGAAAGACCGCTTCCTGGCGCTTACCAAAGTCCTCGCCTACCACGGCAATGACGCGCACATCGGTAAAGTAACTGGCGGAGAGCGAAAAATACGTCGCCGCGCCACCCAGGCAGCGCTCGCGCTTTCCTGCGGGAGTTTCAATCGTGTCATATGCAACACTGCCTACTACGGTGATGGCCATTCATCTTCCTCTCTTGCTACCGAAAAAATACCTCAGGGGCTAAAGCCCCGCGTTCATTTTGCGCAATGTGCGGCACGACTGAAGTCGTGCCCTGACACTTCTAACCCACCGCAGGTGGCTACCAACCCTGATACTTTCCGAAGAGCAATTTCAATTTTTCTTTTGCCGCTGCGGGGATTGCTTCCGGCCTTGTCAGCACGGCATATTTTGCCGCTGAGGCGCAGGCGCAGTTACGCTCATGCGGCATGGCGGCGACAGCAGCCTTGACGACCTTGGCCGCGTTCTCAGCGTTCTGATGGAGGACGCGCACAATCTCCTCGATGGTGACGGCGTCGTGGCCTTCGCGCCAACAGTCGTAGTCGGTGACCATGGCGACGGTGGCGTAGCAGATCTCCGCCTCGCGAGCCAGCTTGGCCTCTTGCAGATTAGTCATGCCGATCACATCCGCGCCCCAACTGCGATAGAGATGCGACTCGGCCTTGGTGGAGAATTGCGGACCCTCCATGCAGACGTAGGTTCCGCCCAGCTTGCCCACCACGCCCGCCGCCGCGCATCCCTGGACAGCCGCTTTGGCCACCGTTGCACAGACCGGATCGCCAAAGGCCACGTGGCCCACGATCCCCTCGCCAAAGAAGGTCGCAATGCGATGAAAGGTGCGGTCGATGAACTGGTCGGGAATCACGAAGTCCGTTGGCTTGTGCTCTTCCTTGAGCGAGCCGACGGCGGAGATGGAGAGAATCCGCTCGACGCCGAGCTTTTTGAAGGCATAGATGTTGGCGCGGAAGTTCAGCTCCGAGGGCAGGATGCTGTGGCTGCGCCCGTGGCGTGCCAGAAAGGCTACCTTGCGACCCTCCAGTTCGCCCAAAACGAAGTTGTCTGAAGGGGCGCCAAAGGGCGTCTCCACGCGCTCTTCCTTAATGTTGGTGAATCCGGGCATAGAGTACAGCCCGCTGCCGCCGATGATGCCTATTTCCGCATGAGCCATAAAAAGCGTACCTCAGGGGCTAAAGCCCCAGTTTTATTGGGTGATTTTCGGCACGGCTAAAGCCGTGCCCTGACACTTCTTGCTACTCCGTTTGCATTTTTCTGCAATCTGTAAAGCCGTGCCCTGACACTTCTTGCTACTCCGTTTGCATTTTTCTGCAATCTGTAAAGCCGTG
>JBEKFS010000016.1:0-33083 GCA_050013195.1 Occallatibacter sp. | reverse complement strand
GCCGCGGGCGGGGGCGTCATTCTCAACATGTCATCGATATGCGGGCTGGTCGGTCACAAATACACAAACGAGACTTATACGACGACCAAGGGCGCTCTGACCATGCTCACGAAGTCGGTGGCTGTGCGCTACGCGAAGGACAATATCCGCTGCAACTCCGTTCATCCCAGCACAGTGGAAACCCCCTTAGTGCAGGCCATGCTCAAGGACCCCGAGCGCCGCGCAGAGAGACTCGGCGAAGTGCCGCTCGGAAGGCTCGCCAGCGTAGCAGACGTTGCGAACGCGTTCGTCTACCTCGCGAGCGACGAGGCCGCGTTTATCAACGGGGTTGCGTTTCCTATAGACGGAGGCCTCACGGCGGGATAGGCGATTTCTACGATCACGTTGATGAGGCGATCCGAGTCTGTTCTGTACAGACGGCAACGGACATTCCTGGCTTGAAAACTCTGGGCACCCAAATGTGCGATGTTCGCAGTCCATTTGCGATCTACTGAAATATTCCCTTCGGCGCCAGGATGATCTTTTCCATGCCGAGGTGATAGAACGGTGTAGTAGACGAAGAGCGGGCCGGAGAGACAATCATGCTGGTTAAGAGAATTAATTTACTGATGAGCTTCGCGGTTACATTCGTTCTGGCAGGCGGGATGGCCAGCCCCGCGCAAACGGCAGATCAGACGTGGTTGCGATATGCACATCATGAGAACTCATCAGCAAACGGTCTCAGCATTCGTGTCCGCGCCTTGGGTCAGGGTCAATTGGAAGAAACAGCAACCGGCGAATTGCGGCGGGGCATCTTGAGCTTATCCAGCCCGGATCGGGTTATTTCCCTGCATGACTTCGGCATAAAGACAGTTCTCGGAACCCTTCCGGAGCTACTCAAGACATACCCGAAACTGGCAGTTCCCAACGATCTGGGAACAGACGGCTACTGGCTGAACACAACCACAATCGATGGCGGTGTCACAATTCTCGTTGCGGGCGCGGACGAGCGCGGGATTCTTTATGGCGTCTTCGCTCTGCTCCGTCGTCTGGCAAGCGATGAGGATATCACCCACCTCAATGTGCGCGAGCGTCCCGCCATGCCTATTCGCTGGGTCGATGAGTGGGACAACCCCGACGGCACAATTGAGCGAGGCTATGCCGGCCGGTCGATTTTCTTCGAAGGCGGCAATGTCCGCGAGGATCTGACAGCGGTGAGCGAGTACGCGCGGCTGTTAGCCTCGGTGGGCATCAACGGCTGCAATATTAATAATGTCAATGCCGCGCCTCAGCTTATCGACTCAGAGCACCTCAAGCAAATCGCTCGCATTGCCGACGCGATGCGTCCCTGGGGTGTCCGTGTTGCGATGAGCGTCGCCCTCGCCAGCCCGCAGAAAATCGGCGGCCTTGCGACCTATGATCCAGCCGACCCGGCGGTCAAAGCCTGGTGGGCAGACAAGGTCAATGAAATCTACTCACTCATTCCTGACTTTGCCGGTTTCACTGTGAAGGCCGACTCCGAGGGGCAGCCCGGGCCCACCAGCTATGGACGCACGCCCGCCGACGCTGCCAACACCCTGGCCGCGGCACTTGCTCCCCACGGCGGCGTGGTTCTCTACCGCGCCTTTGTCTATAACCACCATCTCGACTGGCTCGACCCGAAGGCCGATCGCGCCCGCGCTGCTTACGATATCTTTCATCCGCTCGATGGCACGTTTGCAGCGAATGTTGTGATTCAAACCAAGGAAGGGCCGATTGATTTTCAGGCGCAGGAGCCGGTCTCGCCGCTCTTCGCGGGCCTTCGCCATACCAACCAGGCGATGGAAATTCAAGTCACGCAGGAGTACACCGGCCAGCAGCGCCACCTGGTTTATCTCGCTCCCATGTGGAAGTGGGTTTTGGATTTTGACCTGCGCGCCGATGGCAGATCCACGCCAGTGAAAGAAATCATCGCCGGCAAGAGCTTTCATCGGCCTCTCGGCGGTACGGTCGCAGTGGCAGGAGTAGGGCGCGGCGGATGGCTTGGTTCACCGATGGCTATGGCCAACTTGTATGCTTTCGGGCGGCTGGCGTGGAATCCTGATCTCACTGCGGAAGAGATCGCCGCTGAGTGGACGAGGCAGAGTATCAGCAACGACCCTGCCGTGGTTAACACGGTGACAAAAATACTAATGCAATCCTGGCCGGCCTATGTGAACTACACCGGGCCGCTGGGGATGCAGACCCTCACCGGCATCACCGGCTCGCACTACGGCCCCAACATCGAATCCAGCGAGAACAACGGCTGGGGCCAATGGCATCGCGCAGACCACCTGGGCGTGGGCATGGACCGCAGCGTGAAGACCGGCACCGGCTACGCGGGGCAGTACCCGCCAAAGATTGCAAAGCTCTACGAAAACCTCGCCACCACTCCCGACAATCTGTTGCTCTTCTTTCATCACGTGCCCTACACGCACAAACTGCACGACGGCAAGAGCGTAATTCAGTACATATACGACAGCCATTACGAAGGAGCGGCGCAAGCGGCAGAACTCGTCCGCGAGTGGGAGACACTTGAAGGCCGCATTGACCAGCCTCTCTACGAGCAGGTCCGCGACCGCCTCGTCTACCAGGCCGGCCACTCCATTGTTTGGCGCGATGCCATTGTGCAGTACTTCCTGAAACTCAGTGGCATTCCCGATGAGAAAGGCCGCGCCGGCCACTATCCCGGCCGCATGGAAGCCGAGGATGCGCGGCTCAGCGGTTACAAGGTCATTGATGTGACACCGTGGGAAGATGCTTCCGGGGGCAAAGCAGTCACGTGTGGGGAGAAAAGCTGCACAGCCGAATGGACCTACACAGGAGTCGCAGGACACTACGACATTGCCGTGCAGTACTTCGACCTCCAGGGCGGCATAGCGAAATTCACGCTCCTGCTCAATGGCCAGCCGGTAAACTCCTGGGCCGCAGATGCAGCTCTGCCTTCTCGCCGCCTCAACGGCGACAACTCCACTCGCCACACCGTTCGCGGTATAGAACTAAAGCCTGGTGACCTTCTGCGCATGGAAGGAACTCCCGACGGAGACGATCCTGCCGCGTTTGATTACATTGAAATTATGCCCGCTGACTCACCCTTGCAAGGCTGGCCAAAGCCACTCCAACCCTAGTAGAGTTCCAATCGAATACCCGGTCCACTGGAAATGCCGGGAAGACGTACAAAATCCAGGAGGAAATCATCTCATGCTGTCACGCCGCTGGCTTTCTATTGTCGCAATCGTTTTCGCCCTCTTCTCCATACACGCGCCCGCACAGCAGGACGCATGGCTGAACACCAAATTGTCTCCAGCGGAGCGCGCGCACGAGCTGGTTGGCCGCATGACTCTGGATGAAAAGGTCTCCCAGCTTGAAGACTGGGCCACGGCGATTCCACGGCTCGGCATTCCCGATTACCAGACCTGGAATGAAGCCTTGCACGGCGTGGCCCGCGCGGGTTATGCCACTGTCTTTCCCCAGGCAATCGGCATGGCCGCCACCTGGGACACCGGCATTGTTCGCGTCATGGGAAAAACCATCTCCACCGAGGCCCGCGCAAAGTATAACCAGGCCCAGCGCGAGGGTAACCACCGCATCTTTTATGGGCTGACCTTCTGGTCGCCCAACATCAACATCTTCCGCGATCCTCGCTGGGGCCGCGGCCAGGAAACCTACGGCGAAGACCCATTCCTCACCGGCAAAATGGGCGTGGCCTTTGTTGGCGGCGTACAGGGCGACGACCTCAATCACCTGCGCGCCGTAGCAACCAGCAAGCACTTTGCTGTGCATAGCGGCCCCGAGACACTGCGCCACGGTTTCAATGTAGACCCCTCGCCGCGCGACCTGGAAGAGACTTACCTGCCCGCCTTCCGCGCCACCGTTGTCGAGGGACACGTGCAGTCGGTGATGTGCGCTTACAACTCCATCGACGAATTTCCCGCCTGCACCAACAAGATGCTGCTCAAGGAGCACCTGCGTGACGCATGGGGCTTCAAAGGCTTCGTTGTCTCCGATTGCGGCGCCATCGTGGATGTAAACCAGGGCCACAAGAAGACAACAGACATAACCCACTCAGCGGCCATGGCGCTGGAGGCCGGCACCGACCTCTCGTGCAGCATCTGGACCCCGGGCTTCAACACCTTGGCCGATGCGGTTCGTCAGGGCCTGGTCAGCGAAGAGCTTGTAACGCAGGCAGCCGAGCGACTTTACACGGCGCGTTTTCAGCTTGGTCTCTTTGACCCGCAAGGCTCCAATTGGGGTGATAAAGTTCTTTTCTCCGAGGATGCATCGCCCTTGCATCGCCAAAGTTCGTTGAAGGCGGCCGAAGAGAGCATCGTCCTGCTGAAGAACAATGGCGTACTTCCGTTGAAAAGCGCTCCCGGCCACATTGCCGTCATCGGTCCTACTGCGGATTTACTGCCGTCCATCCTGGGCAACTACGTCGGAACGCCGGTTAATCCGGTCACGCCGCTGGACGGACTGAGAAAACAATTCAAGAGCTCACTCATTCTTTATGCGCAGGGCTCCTCGCTGGCTGCAGGCTTCAGCGTGCCTGTCCCCAGGACAGCCTTCGACCTCAACAAGGGGCTGAAAACCGAGTTCTTCGCCACTCCTGACTGGACCGGGCGCGCTCTCGTCACCGAGATTCAGCCCAACGTTCAAGCCGATTGGGAGAACGCCCAGCCTGTCCCCCAGTTGGCCACCCACAACTACTCCGTCCGCTGGAGTGGAAAGCTTTCCGTTCCCGCTCCCGGCCACTACGTCTTCACCCTTGAACCGGGCGGCAGCTTTCCCTACTCACCGGCCGAGAACTACCGCTTTGTCCTCGATGGCGCTGTGCTTGGCGAAGGCAGCCTGCGCCAGGGTAACGATCTTGCTTCGATGGGAAACTTCCAGGTCATTTCCGGCGCCTCGATCGCTGCTCCGCCGGTGGAACACTTCCCTAAAATCCCCTCCATCGCGGTCGATTTCACCGATACCAAGCCGCATGATTTCCGTCTGGAGTACTCCCATGCCGGCGACCAGGCCGGCGGAGGCATCACTCTTATGTGGCAAGCTCCTGCCCAGGCACAACTCGATGAAGCAGTGGCCCGTGCCAGGGAGTCCGATGTGGTGATTGCCTTCGTAGGCCTCTCACCGCAGCTTGAAGGCGAGGAAATGCGCATCAAGCTCGACGGCTTCGACGGTGGCGACCGCACCAGCATCGACCTGCCCGCGCCTCAGCAAAAACTTCTGGAAGCCGTTGCCGCTACCGGCAAGCCACTCATCGTGGTCTTGCAGAGCGGAAGCGCCGTTGCGCTCAACTGGGCCAACCAGCACGCCGATGCCATTCTCGAAGCGTGGTATCCCGGCGTTGCCGGAGGCGAGGCCATCGCTCGCACATTGGCCGGCCTGAACAACCCTGCCGGCCGTCTGCCGATCACCTTCTACGCTTCGCTCGACGGACTGCCGGCCTTCACCGACTATGCCCTTCACGACGCAACGGGGACTCGCACTTACCGTTATTTCGCCGGCAAGCCGCTGTGGGGCTTCGGCTACGGGCTCAGCTATTCCTCATTTAAATACGGCCCGGTGAAGCTCTCCGCCGAGACGCTTAAGGCCGGCGACCCCATTACCGCAACCGTTACGGTCGCCAACGCGGGCACCGTCACCGGCGACGAAGTCGTCGAAGCTTACCTCAAAACCCCACAACCCGATGGCCCTATTCACTCCCTGGTGGGCTTTCAGCGGGTTCACCTCGCAGCGGGAGAAAGCCGCGAAGTCACCATCTCAATCGACACCTGCTCGCTGTCGAGCGTAAATGACAAAGGTGTTCGCTCCATCCTACCCGGCAAATACACACTGAGCCTGGGCGGCGCCCAGCCTCAGGAGACCACAGCCAAATCCGAAGCCAGTTTCACCGTCACCGGTTTGCTGGACTTGCCTGAATAGCCGTTACTGTTGCCAGATAATCTATATTGTTTGCTCGTCGAAGATATTGAATGGAACTCCTCATGGGCGGCCTTTACGGGTCGCCCAGCGAGCTTTGGGCCGTGTTCATTTATATATTTTCGCAGGAATGCGTTAAGTGTTAGACTAATTTCTCAATCTTGTTGGCCTGCGGATTCAGGCGGGAGCGGCAAAATGACATCACCTGTCAGAGGATTTCATTCATGGGTCGAAGTATTGCGATGGAAACAGGGATGTTAACCGATCGAGACTATGATGAAAAATGCGTTTGAAGTTAGGAATCCCGATTGGAATCTGAGCCCACTGACCGGGATGACCAGGAAACACTACATCGAATGCGCCAAGTATGTGCTGCAAAGGGCATTCCGGCACTTGAAGTCGTTTGACTCGCCAATTGTGTTTCCGCAGGTACCGGGCAAGTCGTATCCGCAGCCGAATGCACCGGAATGGCGCCATCGCTCCAGCGAGTTCGAAGCACTGGAGAGGACCTTCAATCTGGCGGCACCGCTGATCCACGTTGATCCCGAGGTCAGTATCGGCGGCATCAAGCTGCGCGATTATTACGCCAGTCAGTTCTACAATGCCCTGACGCCGGGACATGTGAACAGCTTGCCCATGCCCGAAGACCTGCCGGACGCTACATATCAGTTCACCTGCGAGTTCGGCGGCCTGGCGAAGACGCTGTTGCTGATGCCTGATGTATTGTGGCCGTACCTGACCGAAAAGCAGCGCGATGAAATGGCCGTTACGATTTCCAAGTGGGCCCATTACCGCACCACGCAGAACAATTGGCGGGTATTCAACATTTGCGCGCTTTCGTTCCTCAAGAAAAGCGGGTATGACATCGACGATGATCTGCTGAAAAGCCACCTGCAGTGGATTGCATCGTATCACGCAGGCAACGGCTGGTATCTGGAGCAGAGCTACAACTACTACACCATCAGCCTCTTCGTCGTTTACGGAACAATCTGGAGTCGCGCCTTCGGCCGCGAGCACTATCCGGATATCACCGCCGTGCTCGAAAATAGCTTTCAGGAACTCTTCAAAACTTATACCAGCTTCTTCGGCCGGAACGGTTATATCAACATGTGGGCCAGAAGCATATGCTACCGCCTATGGATTTCTGGCGGCTTCCCGGTGTCGTTTATGCTCGCGTCGGAACCGCCGATCGATCCCGGTTGGGCTAGGCGGCTATGTTCCGGATCGATTCTGCAATTCACGGGGCGGGAAGACTTTTACGAGAACGACATTCCCAGCCTCGGCTTCTACCCCCACCGGGAATTCGCGATTCAAAACTACAGTTGTTCGGCAAGCCCGTTCATCATGTTCCTTCCGTTCATCAGCCTGGCGCTGCCGGAAGATTCTCCGTTCTGGACCGCGAAAGAGAACGACGGAATGTGGGAAGGATTAGGCAAGCGCTCGAAACGGACCGTGCTCGAACGGCCGGGCATCGTTCTGGTCAACCATGGCAGCAGCGGCGCTTCCGAGATCGTTTCCGGCAAGGTGTATGACGACGATCACAACTACTCCAAGCTGGTGTTCAACACCCATTTTCCATGGGAAGACCACAACCCAAACGGCGGCACATCGCAGGAGTATAGTTTCCGCAGCCTGGATCCCCGCGATCTGAGGGGCGTGGACATCAATTTCTACCTGACGGGACGCACGGTCGATAACGCCGCATCGAAGAGCGCCGCCTATGTAACCTCGCAATGCATTCTCTTCAACGGCGTGCGCGACGGCGTGTTCTACCGCCAATTGATCATGCGGAAACCGCCGAATAACGGAGTTGGGTATATCATCGACCTCGCGGAGATCACGGTTCCTGGAGGCGTCATCCGCATCGACCGCTGCCGGCTTGCCTTCGAGCATGAGCTCACACTCGGCCATTTCGGCCTGCCGCATTTTGGCGGGAAGAAAGCTGAGTTGCACACTTTCAAGGACAAGATGAAGCAGGGAATCACGGCATCGATTCCGGGCAGATCGGTGGCGATGATTGCTTACAACGGCTGGGACACGATTCAGAGTCAGGTTCACCGCGGATTCAACGCGGAAACAGAGGACAGCACCGTGCTGTTCGTCCATCGCAAGCGCACCGCCAAGAACCCGGCGATGGAATTGATGATTACGGCGATGCTGCACAAGACCGATGACACCCCATGGACGCCGGAAGAATTGGATCCGGTGAAGGCTATCCGGATCATGGAGGTGACTCCTTCTGGTTCCGTCTTCGGAGCGGAGATCACGCTGGCAGATAACACGATTCACCAGGTTGACTATAAGAATATCGACGGACTAAAGAACTGCTGATACAGTAGGGGGGAGTCGCGGGAGTTGTCTTGTGAAATGCTCCCAAACAGCGAAAGCAGCGGAGTCGCTAACACAATGAGGGCAAGCCAGACTGACAAGGAGAAATGGTGATTACTCGAAGAGATTTATTGGTTGCGTTGATCGCTGTCGCATGCACAGCCGGAGCCTTCGCCCTTGCCGGCCAGGCGCCGGTAATGGGATCCGCCGTCTTCGATTGGAATTCGATTCCCGCCAAGCCGACAGAGGTCGGCTCGGTGCGCTCGTTTTTCAAGGCGCGCACGGCCACACTGGACGAGCTGGAGATACACGTCACGACGCTGCTGCCGGGCAAGGCTTCGCATCCGCCGCATCGGCATCCGAATGAGGAACTGATCATCGTGATGCAGGGCACGGTGGAAACCCTGTCCAACGGCGAGTGGAAGCGGGTTGGACCAGGTTCGGTGATCTTCAATGCTTCGAACCAGCTGCACGGGTTGAGAAACGTGGGCACCGGTGATGCCGTCTATCATGTCATCAATTGGAAATCTGCCACAACACCGGAGGCGCAACAACACTGAGCTGATTTGGCGCCGCAAGAGAGGATTCAAGTTTATGCAAATCGAGACAATTGGACGTCGTAACTTTTTGAAGACCATGGGGGCAGCGGGAATGTTATCGACATTGCCGGAGGCGGCCTTGGGCTTGCACGCGGGTGGCGGGCATATTGCGCATGAGGTTGCCGCACCCGGCGCCGATGAGGACGCGAAGCCGAAATACTCTATCAAGTTTGCCGTGATCGGCCTCGACCATGCTCACATCATGGGCATTACGGCGGCCGTTATTCGCGGCGGCGGTGAGTTGTCCGCGTTCTACTCGACGCTTCCCAGGGCGATTGCCAATTTTCAGAAAATCTATCCCCAGGCAAGGCTGGCAAAGAGCGAGGACGAGATTTTGAACGATCCCTCGATCCAACTCGTAGCCAGCGCGTCGATTCCTAATTTGCGCGCGCCGCTCGGTATCCGCGCTATGAAACACGGCAAGGACTTTCTCAGCGACAAGCCGGCCATTACGACGCTGGAGCAACTGGCCGAAGTGCGCAAAGTTTCTGCCGCAACCGGCAGAATGTTTGCGATTATGTACTCCGAGCGGCTGGATGTGCGTGCCGCTGTGCAGGCTGGTTATATGGTCAAGGCCGGGGCAATCGGCAAGGTGGTGCAGACGATCAATATTGCGCCCCACCAGGTGAACGCCCCCAGCCGTCCCGATTGGTTCTGGGACCCAGTGCAGTTTGGCGGCATTCTGTGCGACATCGGATCGCACCAGGCGGACCAGTTTGTCTATTACACAGGTTCGACGACGGCATCCGTAGTAGCCTCGCGGATTGCGAATGTGAATCATCCCGAGCATCCCGAGTTTCAGGACTTCGGTGACATGATGCTTCAGGGCAACGGCGGCGCGGGATATGTGCGGGTGGATTGGTTTACTCCGGATGGCCTTGGCACGTGGGGCGATGGGAGGTTGTTTATCCTGGGAACTGAAGGCTATATTGAACTGCGCAAGTATATCGATATCGCCGGCCGGCCAGGAGGCAACCATCTGTTTATCGTGGATAAAAAGCAGACCCGCTACATGGATTGCAGTAACGTGGTGCTACCCTTCGGGCCGCAGTTTGTCGCAGATATTGTGAACCGCACCCATACGGCGCAAGATCAGCAGCAGGCACTCTTGACTGCTGAACTGGTGCTGAAGGCGCAGAAAAGCGCCAAACGGCTCAGTTTTACCGCATAAGCCGGCACAGGAGTGGAGTGATGAAGATCGAGCAGAAGAAAGCCATGAGAGTCATCAGCACGAGTACGGAGTACCCGCGCAGGTCGTTTCTTAAAATGTCGGCGGGTGTGGTTGCCGCGGCAGGCTTTCCAGCGATTGTGCCGGCCAGCGTGATGGGGCAGAAGTCTCCCAGTAACCGCATCAACATCGGAGCAATCGGCGTCGGCCGCATCTCCCGCGGCCACGATCTACCGGGAATTTGGAAGTACGATCAGGCGCGCATCGTGGCCGTGTGCGATCTTGACTCCAAGCGCTTGGAAGAGGGCAAGGTACTCGTCAACGGCTACTATGCCGGGAAGACCGGCAAGGCATTCGATGGCGTAACCGGCTACCATGACTACCGCGAGCTGCTGGCCAACAAAGACATTGACGCAGTAGTGATTAGCACACCCGATCACCAACACGCGATTCTGGCGGTGGATGCGGTGCATGCTGGCAAAGACGTGTACCTGCAGAAGCCGGCATCGCTGACCATCGCCGAGGGACGCGCTATGAGCAATGCGGTGATGGCGTCTGGGCAGATTTTGCAAATCGGATCGCAACAACGCTCATGGAAGCAGTTTTACCGGGCTTGCGAACTGGTGCGCAATGGTCGCATCGGCGCAATTAAGCATGTGGAAATCGGCCTGCCGGGCGACCCCAGCGGGCCGGAGGCGCCGCCTATGCCGATCCCGCCCAACCTCGATTACGACGCATGGCTGGGCTCTACGCCTGAGGTTTACTACACCGAGATGCGCGTACATCCGCTGCAGGGTTACGGGCGTCCCGGCTGGTTGCGTTGCGAGCAGTTTGGGGCCGGCATGATTACTGGCTGGGGTGCACACCATGTAGATACGGCCCACTGGGGTATGAATACGGAATACACCGGACCGATAGAGGTGTGGGGCACGGCGGAGTTTCCTAAACACGGTTTATGGAATGTGCATGGCAAGTTCCTTACCCACGGCCTCTATGCTAACGGAATCACCATGGACATCAGCGGAGATTTCCCCAATGGCATCAAGTTCTACGGTAGCGAGGGATGGATCTTTGTGACCCGCGATGTCGAGGTTACCGCGTCTGATCCAGGCGGCAAGCAGGAAACGTTGCAACCACTGATGGCGAGCGACCTAAAGATTCTGGACAGCGTGATTGGGGCCGAGGAAGTTCATCTCTATCAAAGCGATGACCAACATGGCAACTGGCTGGAATGCATCCGCAGCCGAAAGGCTCCCACCGCGCCCGCCGAAATAGGACACCGCGCGTGCTCTACTTGCCTGCTGCACCATATTGCCATGAAGACGGGGCGCAAATTACACTGGGACCCCGTGAAAGAGCGCTTCCATAATGATGATGAGGCGAACAGCATGCTGTCGCGTCCGCAGCGCTTTCCCTACATGATGAGCATGTAAATTCAAGCGAAAAAGGCGAGCGGTTAGATAACCTGCTATTCTGGAAACTGGAATCTTTTAAGGCATGAGTAAGCTGGCAAGAATGGATTCAACGTTAAGGTCGGCACCTACAACTCGTGGCATCAAGCGCATCGACCTGGCCTATGTCCAACTGGCGACCAGCGAAAGCGCGCGGGATATCAATCGTGATGTGGTCCTGGAGATCATCCGTTCTCAGCAGCCGGTATCCCGTGCGGACCTGGCGCGTGCCTCCGGCTTGCAACCCAGCACGGTCTCTGCGATTGTTGAGCAGCTGATCGCCGAAAAATGGGTAAAGGAGGGCGCCATTGAACGGCGGCCTCGCGGCAGACATCCTACGCTGCTTGCGCTCAACGACGGGTTGGTGATTCTGACAGCCGATATACGGCCGAAGCAGGCCATTGTCGCGCTTCTCGATCTGAACGGACGATTTCTTGCGCGCGAGGTTGTGCCTCTTGTCTCGGACCCCGCCAGCACAATCAGTAAAATCATCACCTGCATGAAGGCCATGCGCGCCAGCCACCCCAATCGCTCCTTTGAGGGAATCGGCATTAGTATGCCGGGTCGTGTTGATTCGGAGTCGCAGCGTCTTATTCTTGCTCCCAATCTGAAGTGGGGCAGCTACGACATCAAGAGCGATATCGAAAAGGAAATGCGGCTTCAGGTTGAGCTGACCAACGCAGCCAATGCAGCACTGCTTGCGGAGCTTTGGTCGGGCAAACTAGACGGCATTCGCAATGCTGTATTAATTACGGTTTCGGAAGGGGTTGGCGGGGCCATTCTAGCTAACGGCCAGATTGTCACCAGCCGCAGTGGCCTGGCAGGCGAGTTTGGCCACAGTCCGATTGACCCGACCGGACCCCAGTGCGGCTGCGGACAGCACGGGTGCTGGGAGGTCTTTGCGTCTTCAAATGCAGCACTTCGGTATTACGCGGAGATCCGCCCTGAAAAGGCATCCGTCAACATTCATGAATTGCTCCACCTAGCCGAAGAAGAAGATCCTGCTGCGATATCAGCCTTGACTCGTCAGGCCACGTGCCTGGGCCGAGGCCTGCGTCTGGTTACCGCGGCGCTCTCCCCGGAAGTGATTCTGATTGCAGGCGACATTACTACGTCGTGGGTTCGCTTTGGCCCTATAGTTCAAGCCGAGTTGGAAGCCACCATGCTGGCCGGGAGTGCGCCGTTGCTGGGAATCACCAACGACGGAGAATTCGCCAGGCTGCGTGGAGCCGCGGCGGTTGTTCTGCAGCGCCATTCGGGATATCAGCGTTCAGGCGCAAGAGTAACCCGATCCAAAACTCAGCATCCAACAAGCTCTTGACGAGGCTTACAGTAATTTATTTTGAACTTAAAAAATAGACGCCGACATTTCCACTCCATAAAACTTTACCTCAGTGCATGCGCCGTAAAGCATGTAGTATCAGCAAGTTCGCTTGGGCGCAATACTCTGACGGCAATGATTATCGACAAATGCCGGCGTTTTAAATGCATTGCGGAGGCGAACGATTTGCCATATTGTTTGACAGTAACTTAAAATCGTGAGCTTAGAATCGAGAGTTGCGCGAGGTAAAGATAGGCATGACCGATCAGCAATGGAAGACGCTCGTCGCAGTCGTTCGCGGAGAAGAGATCAGTCCTCTCCCGACGGCATTCATCATCGATAGTCCTTGGCTCCCGAACTGGGCTGGGCACACGATTCTGGATTACTTCACCGACGAACGCGTTTTCCTGAACGATAATCTCAAGGCGATATGCACCTTTCCGGAAGCGATTTTTCTGCCAGGTTTCTGGTCCGAATTCGGAATGTGTACGGAACCCTCGGCCTTCGGAGCTGTCTCCGTCTGGGGGGAAAATGAATTCCCCTTTGCCAGAAAAGTTCTGAACTCTCCGTCTGAGGTCGAGCGCCTGGAACGGCCCGATCCACGCAAACACGGCTTGCTGCCCTTTGTGATCAAGCGACTCAAACACCTGCAGCCAGAGATTGAAAAGGCCGGCCACAAAATCCGCTTCGCGGTGGCCCGCGGTCCGCTTAATATCGCCTCGTTTCTGATGGGCGCGCCAGAGTTTATGGAGGCGTTGAAGACGGACCCGGAGCTGATGCATCACATGCTTGCTATGATCACGGACTTTTTGGTGGACTGGATCGCGGTTCAGCGTGAAGCATTCCCGTCGATTGACGGCATTTTTTTGCTAGACGATATTGTTGGATTTGTGAGTCGCCGCGATTTCGAGACGTTCGGCTTGCCTTATTTGCAGCGCGCCTTTAACGCGGACGTGAGCGTGAAATTCTTCCACAACGATGCGCCGTCAAAGGCGAGCGCGCCTCTGCTAGAGACAGCGGGAATCAATTTGCTCAATTTCGGCATGCAATACAAACTGGTGGAGATGAAGGTATGGACGAACAACCGGATTGCCCTGATGGGGAATATACCTCCGCG
The DNA here is from genome assembly GCA_050013195.1 of Occallatibacter sp. GTDB lineage: Bacteria > Acidobacteriota > Terriglobia > Terriglobales > Acidobacteriaceae > Telmatobacter. Next base: position 19,180 of record JBEKFS010000016.1, on the reverse strand, counting down.
CGATGTGCTGGCCGAAGGAACGCCGGATGACGTGAAGCGCTCGGTCAATGAGATGCTGAATGCTCTCGATGATCGGTCACGCTTGATCGTTTCCTGCGGGGGAGGAATGCCTCCTCATGCGCCCACGGAGAATATCCAGGCATTGATCTCGACGGTGGCTGAGGTAACGGGATAGGCCGCGGTCGAAAGAAAGGGAGAGTTTAGGTGCCTCCGGTAACTTCAAAATTCCAAAAATCATAGCCGTGACAGCCTTATCCTTGGCGCCGAAAAAGATGTCAGAGCATCTCTCCCGTCCTGGATAAAATTTGGAACCCTAACAAAACATGGATGATACGTCTCTAATGCGGGACGTTATTTTATCCAGAGAGGCCGTCCAGCAGTTTGGCAAGTTTCCCTCGTTCACAATTAACAAACGCAGAGATATTAATCGATTATTTTCTTGACAATTCTGCACTAGCGCTCCTATAGTTCGAGACGCCAAATAAACCGTGTTCGAAAGTGTTCCCAATTTTTCGTCCAAGCGGTTTACCGGCCACAACGATCTCCAGATCATATGGAATCAAGAGGTTACGGCGGATTTAAGGGTCAACCCCCGCAGCTATCATTGCGGAGATTGGCAAAAATGAAGTCAATTCACAGTTTTCCGGAGGAAATCATGTCAGGAAGGCCAGATATGAATCGTCGATTCAACGCAGTAGCTATCGGAACACTGCTGGCGGTCGCGCTTCTCGCGGTTTGTTTCGTGAGCAGCACCGCAAATGCACAGATTCTCTACGGGTCGGTCACCGGGACGGTCAGTGATATGACCGGCGCGGTAATTCCCGGAGTAGCCATAACGTTAACCGATCAAGGCACGGGCGCAATTCGCAGCACTACCGCTAATAGTTCGGGCACGTACTTGATTCTCGACGTTTTGCCGGGAGTGTATACCGTATCCGTTCCGGCGAAGGGGAACTTTGCCGGAACTTCGGTAAAGAACATCGTGGTTGAAGTCAACCGCCAGGTGCGTGTAGACATTGCGCTGCATCCGGCGTCGGTTTCGACCCAGATCACGGTGACCGAGGCTCCGCCGCTGCTGCAAACCGAAACGGCGGAAGTCAACAACGAAATCAGCTCGACACAGCTCAGCCAAATGCCCGAGACCTCCTCTCAGGGGCGCAGCTATCAGGCACTTTATTCGCTCATACCCGGCGCGGCGTCGGTAAAGGAGCAAAACTCAACCGCTTCCAATCCCGCGCGCGCCATGTCGATGAATGTGAACGGCATGAGCATGAACGGCAACACCACGCGTATTGACGGCGCGGTGAACTACTACGGGTGGTTGACATATCTCATCGCCTACGTGCCGCCGGTGGACTCGATCGAGAACGTCAGCGTCACCACCAACGACTTCAACGCCGAGCAGGGCCAGGCGGGCGGCGCATCGATCAAGATCACCACCAAGACCGGCGGGCACGACTTCCATGGCAGCGCATGGGAGTATTACCAGAGTGCCGGACTGAATGCCCGGTCGTACACTGCGACGAAAGTTGCGAACACGAGCGCCATCGATCCGAACGGAGCGGTTCTCCATAACGTCTTCCACGAATACGGCTTCAACATCGGCGGTCCGGTCTATCTTCCCAAGCTGGTGACCGGCAAGAAGAAGCTCTTCTTCTTCGACAACTGGGAGCGCACCACGCGGCACCAGTTGATCGGCAACGGTGTAACAATGACGGTTCCCGATACCAACATGATCAACGGCAACTTCTCTGAAACGGCCGGCCTCGCCTCGCCCTTCATCATCTACGATCCGAAGCCGCAGGTCGCGGGCTGGGAGAGCTCGGTCAGCGCAACTGCCTGTCCTGTGGTTACTTCAGGGTTCGGCGGTCTAGGTCCCGATGACCCCGGGAATTCGGTTGCTGGTTACCTGAAATATAACTGCCGCCCGAGCTTCACGTCGGAATATGGCGAGACGGGCAGCAACGTCAACACCATTCCCGCGTCGCGCCAAATGAACCCTCAGGCTACGACGATGATTGCCCTTTTGGCCCCGATCGCGGCAACGATCACACCGACCACGACCATGCTGACCAACAAAATGGCCAACAACTACACGGGCTCCGCCCCCTTTATCTACGCCCGCACCACCAACGACGCGAAGATCACCTACATTCCGAACGAGAACACACAGATCTTCGGCAAATACAGCACCGAGCCGTTCCAGGTACTCGATCCGCAGGAACTGGGCGCGGCGGGCGGCGGCACCTTCGATGGCGGCCAGCCGGGCGCGGGGCATGGCCACATCCAGAATGTCGGCATCGGCGTAAGCCACGTGTTCTCCCCCAAAGTGGTAATGGACGCCGATTTCGGCTACACCCGCCAGTGGTCGGGAGCGGAGTCGCTTATCGATCTGTCACTGGGCAACTATGGTCTGAACACTTTGCACATTCCGGGCACGAACAGCCCCGGGAATGATCCGGATTATTTCGGCCAGCCGCCGATGGTCTTTAACGGCACCTTCAACACCATCGGCAACTCCAATTTCGCCAATCCTTTCGAATTCCGCGACAATCAATTCACCGGCGACGTGAACCTGAGCTACGTCAGGGGCAAGCACACGTTCAAGACCGGCTTCACCTACTACCACTTTGACCTGAACCACTTCCAGCCCACCACCGGTGGCGGCGCTTCCAACGTGCATGGCGGCTTCGTGTTCGCTGGCGGCATGACCTGCGGCGGCTCCTCGTGCACCACTGACGCGTACAACGACCTGGCAGACTACCTGCTGGGCTTGCCCAACAACAGTGGTTCGGGTACCTATGGTAGCTGGGCCATTCAAAAGGCGCAGCAAGTTTACGATCCCAACGCGCTGCGCTGGACGGAACTTGGCGCCTACGCGCAAGACCAGTGGACGGTGACTCCCAAACTGACCGTCACCTATGGTGTGCGCTTCGAGCGCTATCCGTCGCCGTACCGCGATCACACCGGCATCTCTGAGGTGCATGTGGAGCGGCCTCAGTCATCCAACGTCGAGGTCGGCGGTGTTATGGGCAACCCCAAGAGTGGCGGCGTGGATATGGGGTGGGGATTCTTCGCGCCCCGCGTCGGTTTAGCGTATCGTCTTGACGACAAAACCGTAATTCGCACCGGCGCCGGCATGACCGTCGATCCGGATAACGCTCGCGAGCTGCGCGACGAGTACCCCTTCGACATTCAGGCGAACTATGGCACGACCAATGGATATGGAACCATCGCCGTCGATCCGGGAAATGGCAACGCGGCCATGCCTCTCACCTACGGCATCCCGGTTCCAGCCGTACCCAACTATAGCTCAGGCTTTGTGGCACTGCCGGTCTCCCAGGGCACCAACGCCTTGTGGCCGAATTTCCGCCGCGGCTATATTGAAAGCTGGAACCTGTTTGTGCAGCGCGATCTGGGCTTCGGATTCGTAGCTAACGTCGGCTACGTCGGCGATCTGTTCGTCCGCCAGCAGACCAACGTCAGTCCGTATAATGCGGCGCCGCTGCCCAGCGCAAGTACGCCTTGCATGGCCAACGCGCAATGGAACACCAGCCTTACGGGTTTGACAGGCGCCTGTACAGGCGGGTCACAACCCGGGACCGCCATCAACCAAGTCATCAACTGGAGTAACGCCGTAGCCACTGGCAACTGGACCACTGCCGGTCTCTACAACACCGGCGGCATTACCATGAACGGGCCGCTCTTCAGCGCGAATTACAACGGCTTGCAGGGGCAAGTAACCCGCAATACCGGCTCGAACGCTATCCTGGGACTGGTCTACACCTACTCACACGCCTTCAACTACGCAGACAACGGCGCCGGGACGGGATCGTCAGGCCCGGCGTTCGCCTATCCCGGTTATTACAAAATGAACCGGGCGCAAGCCAACCAGGACCAGAAGCACAACGTGCAGATCTGGGGCATCTACAAGCCGCCATTCGGCTACGGCCAGAAGTGGGCCAACACGGGCGTGTTGTCGGAGATCCTTGGCGGATGGCAGATAACCGGCCAGTACAGCTACTTCGGCGGCTTGCCGTTCTCAGTCACCGCCAGCAGCAATACGCTCAATTCGCCGGGCAACACGCTCTATGCCCAGCTGGTTGCGCCGTATAAAGCCTTGCACGGGCACGAAAGGATACCGGGCGATACTGGGGTATCCGGCGGCAAACCCTGGTTCGATCCAACCTCGTTTGCCAACCCGACGGAGCCGGCATTCAGCACAGCCAATACCTCCAATGCCTCGCCGGTTTTCGCCAACACCCACCGCAACCAGTTCCGCGGGCCTGGCACTGGAGTCGCCAACGCGACCATGTATAAGGGCTTCCGCGTATACCGTACGAGCGAATTCAAGGTCGGTGTGGAAATGTTCAACATCTTCAATCATCCATATCTGAACCTGAACAGCCCGAACACGACTGTGGCCGGCGGTACCTTCGGTTACATCACCGCGTTCGGACCGCCGTACTCCCAGACTGGGGGGGCACGTTCGATGCAGTTCAGCGGAAAGTTCATCTTCTAAGTTGCTTACTTGCTGATTCATTTATACCCGCGCCGGAGCTTGAGAAAGCCTCCCCGGCGCGGGTTTTCTTTTGAGCTAGTTATAGATGGCGCAAAGAAGAAGAAACGCAACCTGATGGGGAGAAACGTGGACCGGCTCCAAGAGAGGTTGCCGCCACGGCAGATCACAATGCGGCGCGTTGAGCATCCGCCAGAGCTCGAATGAACTCCGGCGTGGAACCGCAACAGCCGCCCAAAAATGCGGCGCCTGCCTCGCGCAGGGCCCCGTAGTGCGAAGCAAAAAATTCCGCCGTCGTGCCGTAGCGAATCGATGTCCCCTCCATGGTTGGAAGGCCCGCATTCGGCTTGATCCAGATAGGCAGATCGCAGGCTGCGCGCAGCCGCCGGCAAATGGGCACAACCTGCTCCACGCCAACGCCGCAGTTTGCGCCGACAGCGTCTGCTCCCGCCTCCACCATCGCCTCGGCCACAACTTCCGGCGTCGCGCCCATCATGGTGCGGTCCTTATTCTTACCTGAGTCGAATGCGAAGGAAACGATAACCGGCAGTCCGGTGCGCCGGGCCGCTTCCACTGCCAGTCGCGCCTCCTCGATGTCGCTCATCGTCTCCACCAGCAGTGCATCCGCGCCTGCCGCGGCGAGAGATCTAGCCTGCGCGGCAAAGGCCGCGGTGACCTGCTCGCTGTCGATCTCACCCGATAGCAGCATTTTGCCCGTAGGTCCAATAGAGGCAAAGACCAGCGCCTCGTCTGCCGCCTGGCGCGAAAGTGCTACACCGGCGTGATTGATTGCGTCCAAATCGTCCTCGGGGCAGCCGTGCATCGCAATGGCGTTGGCGCGAAAGGTGTTGGTGAGGATGACCTGACTGCCCGCTTCCACATAAGCGCGCGCCACTGCCTCTACGTGCTCGGGATGGGTCAGGTTCCAGGTGTCCGGCATCGTGCCGGGGGGCAGGCCGCGTGCCTGTAACTCAGTACCCCAGGCGCCATCGGTAATCAGCAGGCCATTCGTTAACCACACACTAAGACGGTTCATGCCATCCCCCATTTGTGTGCATGCGGCGCGGCTTTCATGCTTCCCTCGGCCGCAGTCTTTTTATTTTGCGCAGATCAGACATGCTTAACTCCCATGAACCATTGGACGACATCCTGCGGAGCAAATAACGTCTCCACTGTGCTCTGCGCCAGTATACCGCCGGTCGCCTTGATGGGGGCCGTTCATTTCGATATTTCTGTTCTGCGCCACTCAGAAAACTCCAGAGACCCGGTAACCGTAAGACAGACTATACTGGCATCCATTGAATCTTCCTGATGGCTAGGGGGTATGAGATGGGCACTCTGATGGATAAGACTGCAAGGCGCGAGCGGCTTGCCGTCACGTTAAGCCACAAAGAACCTGACCGCATCCCAATCGACTTTGGCGGAAGTCCGGTTTCAGGTATCCATGTCAGTTGCGTGGCGGCCTTGCGAGAGTATTACGGGGTGGAGAAGAGACCCGTGCGCATTCACGAGCCCTTCCAAATGCTGGGGCTTATAGAGGAAGACCTGCAGGATGCCATGGGGATTGATGTGACCGGCGTCTTTTCGCGAAACACCATGTTCGGCTTTCCGGTGGAGGAATGGAAGCCCTGGCAGCTTAACGGACAGGAGGTGCTTGTTCCCAAGGACTTCAACACTACGATCGATGCCAATGGCGATACTTTGATCTACCCTGAAGGCGACACGACGGTTCCACCAAGCGGACGAATGCCGCGCGGGGGCTATTTCTTCGATAGCATTATCCGCCAGGAGCCGCTCGACGAAGAGAAGCTGAATCCAGAAGATAACATGGAGGAGTTCGTCCCCACCCCACAAGATAATCTCGATTACCTGGCGCGCTCGGCCAAAGAGGCATGGGCGACGGGCCGTGGCGTGATTGCCAACTTCGGTGGAACCGCATTCGGCGATATCTCGCAGGTCCCGGCGCCATTCCTCAAGCATCCCAAGGGGATACGCGACATTGCGGAATGGTACATATCCACCAGCAGCCGTCAGGATTACATTCATAAAGTCTTTGAGCGTCAATGTGAAGTTGCTCTTTATAATCTTGAACGCATTCACGCTGTGGTTGGCGACCGTGCGCATGCGGTGTTTGTCTGTGGCGCGGATTTCGGGACACAGACCTCCGCCTTTTGTTCTGTGAATACCTTCCGTAGCTTGTACTTCCCATATTACAAACGAGTCAATGATTGGATTCATTCTCATACTTCATGGAAGTCCTTTAAGCATTCCTGCGGATCAGTCTTCAAGTTTCTCCCCTCCTTTATCGAAGCTGGATTCGACATACTTAATCCAGTCCAGTGCTCCGCCGCCGGAATGGAGCCAGAGAAGTTGAAAGCAGACTTTGGCGATCGGCTCGTATTTTGGGGCGGAGGAGTGGATACGCAGAGGGTTCTTCCCTTCGGCACGGCAGCAGAAGTCCGGGAGCAGGTTTTGCGCAGGTGCGAGATCTTCGCGCCGGGCGGCGGATTCGTCTTCAACAGTATTCACAATGTTCAAGCGGCCACTCCGGTCGAGAATATCGTCGCCATGATCGATGCGGTGCATGAATTCAACGGAGCAAGATAGGAGAGTGAAGTGCTCGGCTAAGTGGCGGAGGCGTTCAACAAAGGTGAAATTAGATTGAACGATGAAGACTCATGCCGGAAAGGTGATGCAGGCGGCGAACTCATCCTGGAAGCCTTGGTCAACGGCAAGACTCACATGCTCTATCTTGGGCAGGGCGGGCTCGCCAGCGGATAGAAGCATAATCTTGGCTCCGTGCAGCGCCGTGTTACCGCTGGCGTGGATGCGTTCGATGGGAGCCTCGATGAGCCCGATGCGGATAGCGCTTTCGGCCTGCACATAGTTGCCGAAGGCGCCGGCAAGATAGATACTCTTGAGACTTCCGACGCTTGCGCCCAGACGCTTCAGCAGTAATCGGAAGCCAGAGGCGATGGCAGCCTTCGCCAGTTGCAGTTCGCGAATATCTGCCTGATAAAGGACGACTGGAGCCATTACCGGAAACAGAATTGTGCGACTGGCAATGCGCCCAGAAGACAGAATCGCCCCGCTTTCCAGTCCAGCGGCCACCGCATCCACGAGGCCACTGCCGCAGATGCCCCGGGCTTCAATGTCTCCTATCACGGTGGCGTGCATCTCGCCATGAGAGAGTGATACGCGCGAGATGGCGCCCGTAGACGCGCGCATTCCCATGCGGATGGCACCGGCTTCAAAGGCCGGTCCCGCTGCCGTGGAGGCGCAGACAATTCCGTAGCGGTTGCCGATTGCAATCTCGCCGTTCGTGCCCAGGTCCACCAAGGCAAGCAGTTCATCGCCGCGCGCGATTCCGGCGGCGAGAATTCCGGCAAGAATGTCCGATCCCACAAAGCCGCCGATGCAGCGCTCAAAGCGAATGCCGCAATCAGGAGGCAGCGGCCAGCACAGCTCTTGCGGCCGGAAAGACTGCGCTCGCAAGTGGGGTGAATTAAACGGCGCGTGCGAAAGCGGTTCTATATCGAGTCCGCAAAACAGGTGATGCATCACCGTGTTGCCGACCAGAACCACCTCGACGATTTCTTCTGCACGGCTGCCCGCCAGCTTTGCAATTATCTGTCGCAGAGCAAGGCGCACCACTGTGGTCAGATCGGCTCCCTGCAATGCCGCGTAAATCCTGCTCATCACATCCGACCCGAACGATGCCTGTGGATTGAGAGCAGTCTCGACACCGAGCACGTTGCCCGTAGCCAAATCGATCATCTGCGCGGCAATGGTGGTTGTACCCAGATCGATGGCTATCCCCAGGCCGGACTTACCCGTGCCGGAAAGGATGGAGTTATCCGTAAGAATATCCATGCGCCATTGGCCGCACTCGAGCACCAGCGGCGTATCCGCATGTGCCTGGCAGGCAAGACGCCATCCATCGGCGAGTTCGCCTGCTGAGAAGACTGAACGGTCGGGTTCTGTAATCGAGAGCGATCCTTCGAGCACGCGTACGCGGCAACCGCCGCAGAGTGCCGTTCCGCCGCAGGGAAACTCAACGCCTAGCTCCGGTAGTGTCGAAGCGAGTGAGGCGCCGCGCGGAACTTCCACTACTGCCGACAATGGTTCCAGTTGGACCCGTACCTTATCGTCGCTCATATCGCTTCCACGATGAATTCGCCCAGCGAGCCGTGCACGGTCGCGCCGGGAGGCACAACCAGAAACTCCGCCGCATCCCACTCTCCATTGACAAGGCTCTCCAGCAGTGAGAGTGAACCCTGAACTTCTTCAAAGCGCCACCCTGCCTTCTCTGCTTCGGCGCGAGCTTGGCTGCGGAAGGCATCCTCGGATTCAACTCCGGTGGAGATATAGGTCAGCCCGGAGTAGTTGCGGCGAAACGCCTGGAATTGTTCGAAGAGATAGTTCCCGTTCTCCTCTCCATACTGGGCGATAAGTTCCTCGCGGCTGCGCCGTTCGCCGTTCTTGTTTTTTATAGAGGTATAAGCCGGCTGGAGAGTTTGCTCAGGCGTGGAAAACTCGACCCAGCCGGGAGAGCGGAAGTAAACGCCGGGATGGGTGTCGAAATAGGCCTGATAACGATGGCGGTCGCCCATCAACAATCCGATGCAGTCGTGCGCGCGCGGCAGAACGAGCTGCGTTTTTCCTGCTTGCAGGCCTTCGGTTCCCCTGCCGCAAAGTGCATATCCCAAAAGGATGGCATCATACCCGTCTCCGTCTGCCATGTCGATTCTCTCCTGCAAGTGCGGGCGCATCGTCGCGCCCAGATCATGCAGGCCCATCGGCAATATCTCCATTTCGACCGAGTGTGGAGACCGGGAGATCGCGCTTTTCATCTCTCGCGTGAGAACCTGGCAACAGATCGCTTTCAAGAGCATGGCTCACCCCGATGAGATCTCCGATGTCACATACCGCACTATAACTCAAACAGCCTGAACTCACTCCAGGCCATAACTCGCTTTATTGTAGAGGTTTCCATATTGAGCTTCCAAATCGCGCATCAGCTTCATTTCGTACAGTGGAAGAGCGCCTGGTTCAGCGTCGATTCGCGTAAGTCAAATCGGCGCGCTCAATTACTCCGCAGCTATTTCAAGCTCCCTCTTGCACAGTGCCTGGAGATCAAGAAACTCCCATGAAATAAGCCTAAAACGATTTTCTAAATACTATATACTATAAACAGAAAATCGCGCTGAGTGCATGAATCTCTTTCCTAAAGCCGGTCTCAGGATGGACAAGTCGAAAGCCGAACCGACGGAAGTCGCACAATTTGGCAAGTACGAATTCTCACTGTGCGACGCAAACACGTTCAGCGTCACCTGGGAACTCGTTCCCGGAAGAGGTGCCTTCGAGAAAGCGCAGCTGGACACGATCGACGCCGCGATTAAAGCTGCCGCCAGCGGTCGGATTCATGCGCTAGCCATCACAGACAATCCCGGTGGCAATCCCGCGATCTCGGCCGAGATGCTTGGCGCTGAAATCCGCCGCCTCGGCATTGAGCCGCTCGTTCACCTGACGTGTAAAGACAAAAATCGCAACCAGTTGGAAAGCTTGCTCTATGGATTAGAGCGGGCGGACGTTCGCAATCTGCTGGTAATGAGCGGCGATTATCCCAAGGCCGGGTATGGCGGCGTCCCCAAGCCGGTCTTCGACCTGGACCCGATTACGCTGCTTGGTCTTATCTCCGAACTCAACGAGGGAAGAGAGGTCCCGAAGCCGGGAGGCAAGACGCTCAAGACAACGAGATTTTTTGCCGGTGTGGCGGCAAGCCCATTCAAAGCGCTGGAAGCGGAGCAGATGGGGCAATACTACAAACTGAGGAAGAAACTTACGGCGGGCGCAAGGTTCGTAGTTTCTCAGTTGGGCTTTGACGCACGCAAGATGCACGAACTGCTCCAGGTAGTGAAGCTGCTTGGTTTTGAGAATATACCCGTTGTAGGCAATGTCTACCTGCTTCCTCAGGGCGCGGCAATGCTGATGAATAGTAACGGATTGCCTGGCTGTGTGGTTACTGACAAACTACTGAGGAATGTGCAGGCGGAAGCGGCAGGCACAGACAAGGGAAGAGCGAAACGCCTTGAGCGCGCCGCTAAGCAGTATGCCATCCTCAAGGGAATGGGATATGCCGGTGCGCACATCAGCGGACACAGCATGACTTTTCCTGACCTGCTGGAAGTGATTGAGCATGGCGAAGAGCTATCGCAGCGCTGGCCGGATTTCGTTCATGAATTCGACTATCCCATGGAGAACTGTTGGTATTTCTTCGAACGCGACGAAAATACCGGATTGAACACGATGACACCGGTCTCGCGAGAAGCGAGTTCTTCCGCCGGTATTGGTTATTCCACATTCCGAATGCTTCATCATCTCGCTTTTACCAGGGAAGGCGTGCTCTTCTGGCCGATGCGAGCATTAGCCAAGATGGTGGATGGATCCTTACTCGAGAGCGCATATACAAAAAGCGAACAGATCATCAAAGGCCTGACGAACGAGTGCCGGCACTGCGGCGATTGCGCCATGCTGGATCTGGCCTATCTGTGCCCCATGAGCCAGTGCCCCAAGAATCAGCGCAATGGTCCGTGCGGCGGAAGCTACGAGGGCTGGTGCGAAGCATATCCCAACCAGCGCAAATGCATATACGTACTCGCCTACGACAGACTTAAGGCGCACGGCGCAGATCAATCGCTCGGGGAGAACCCGGTTCCGCCAGTGAACTACGCTCTGAACGAGACCTCCTCCTGGATCAACTTTTACCTCGGTCGCGATCATTCAGCACCGAAACTCAAGATCGAGACGGTTGCCCGAAAGAAGAAATCGAAGTAGTGGCTCGAAGCAAGAAAGAAAGGACTAATCGATGCTGATTATCGGGGAAAAGATCAACGGTACTCGCAAACTGGTCAATAAGGCCGTTCTGGAGCGCGACGCCGACCATATTCGCCATCTTGCCGTTTCACAGGTTGAAGCAGGCGCCGATGCGCTGGATATCAACGCCGGCACCATGCCCGACCGCGAGCCGGATGACATCGTTTGGTTGATCAATACCGTGCAGGATATCGTAGACAAGCCGCTTTGCCTTGACAGCCCTAATCCTGAGGCGCTGCTTGCGGGTATCTCCGCTACAAGGCAAGTGCCCATCATCAATTCCATCAGCATGGAAGAGCAACGCATACTCGAAGTTCTGCCTATCGTCGCCAGGCATGGATGCCGAGTTTTGGCTCTGACGCTTGATGGAAGCACCATTCAGCAGAGCTGCGAGGGCCGCATGGCAGTCGTTCGCCGTCTTTTCGAAGAGACCAGAAAAGCCGGCGTGAAGGACGAGGACGTGTTCGTGGACGCGCTTGTCATGTCGGTGGCCACAGAGAGCGACGCATGTATGACTACCCTGGCGACTATGCGTGCGATTCGGGCTGAATATCCCAAGGCCCATCTTACCGGCGGCCTGAGCAACGTCTCCTTCGGGTTGCCTGCGCGCACGCTACTCAACCGCGCGTTTCTTACTTTAGCGATAGAAGCCGGCCTCGACTCTGCGATCGTGGACCCGACCGATCGCGGATTGATGGAAACTTTGTATGCAACCAATGCGGTACTCGGATTCGATCCTTATTGCGCGCAGTATAACCGCGCCTTCCGTGCGGGCAAGATCGGGCCCAGGCTGGAAGATAGAAAGAACGAAAAGAAGAAACAGGATGCTGCCGCTGCCGCGTCCTTTAGCCGATAGAAGAGAGCAATATTCGAAACGCGGCCTTAGCAGTTGGAATGGCGTAACAGGCAACGAGTCGCATTAGCAGGATGCTGTGGCGAGACCTAGACCCCCAGCAGGGTTTTAACCAGGCTTACAGCGCCGCTGGCATTCTCACTATAGCCATCTGCGCCGATCTCGTTGGCATACTGCAGTGTTACAGGAGCGCCGCCAATAAGCACTTTCACCTGCGTGCGCAGCCCCGCGGTCTTCAATGCGTCGATAGTTGTCTTCATGGCCGGCATGGTCACCGTCAGCAACGCTGACAAACAAACAATCTGAGGCTTTTGTTCCTCAACCGCAGCCACAAACTTCTCCGGTGAAACATCGGTGCCTAGATCGATCACCTCGAATCCACCGCCTTCTAGCATGGATCCCACAATATTTTTGCCGATATCGTGCAAGTCGCCCTTAACCGTGCCGATCACCACTCGCGTGGATAGCTTATGGCCGGAGGCTGTCATCAACGGGCGAAGCAGCTCCAGAGCGCTCCTCATGGCGCGTCCCGCCAGCAGAAGTTCGGGGACGAAGTATTCTTCAGCCTCAAACAGTCGGCCAACTTCGTCCATAGCTGGCACCATGGTCTCAGAAATCAGTTGCAACGGCGCTGCGCCGGCATCTAACGCGGCCTGCGTGGCGGCGTGCGCCTTCTTAGCATCGCCGTTGAGAATTGCATCGTAGAGGTCGTTCGATTGCGCCATATTTCTTCACCTCTAATCGTCATTCAAACCGAAAGCTGGCATCCCGCCTGCGCCTGTCCAACCATAAAAAACGAAGGCGATAGCATGGATCGTCGAACTCAGCGCTCGCCAGTTTGCACAGCATTTTTCCTTCCGATATGCGGAACTTGTCGTCTTGCTGAAAGCGTCGAAAATACCCCATAAAGTGGCATTTTCTTTCAGCTCTAAAACACCCTAATTGTACTACTTTTCAGCAGTTTACGAAGACTTTGCCTACTGAACTTCAAAAAAACTTCATCCCGGATGAACCGCGCAGAACGATCCTCAGTCCGCGACTTTCGATGTGGAGTACGGGCCTGTTATGGTAAAAGAAAAGGCGTGGCTCAGCTTCCGCAAAACTGTTCTTCCGGGTGTGACGATTCACGAAGGAGCTGTATTGGCGGCTTATGCCGTGGCGACAAAGATCATTCCGCCATTTTCAATCGCCGTTGGAATACGCGCCCATGTGATTGGAAAGCGAAATGCCGCCCTCACCTATGAATTGACCGGCATCCCGTATATGCACTTGATATGAGGTCGCCGAAATCTTGAGGTTAATGAATGGATAAGAAGCCGTCGTTATCGGTGGTGGTGCCTTGTTACAACGAGCAAGAGTCGATACAGGCCTGCCATGCCCGGTTGTCCGAATGCCTCGGTGGCGGAAACATTCTTTTCGAGATAGTTTACGTGAACGATGGTTCCAGTGATCGGACATTGGAGATTCTCCGTCAGATTCGCGCCTCCGATCCGCATGTACAGGTGGTGAGCCTTTCCAGGAATTTTGGTCATCAGGTTGCTGTTTCCGCCGGTATTACTTATGCGACCGGCAGTGCGGTGGCTTTAATGGATGCCGACCTTCAGGATCCGCCCGAGGTGCTTATGGATATGGTGCGGGTTCTTGAGTCCGGCTACGATGTGGTTTACGGAGTGCGGCGCGCGCGCGCGGGCGAGAGCTTCCTCAAATTGATGACTGCGAAGCTGTTTTACCGGACTCTCAACCTGCTTTCCGACACTGAGATTCCCATAGACACAGGTGATTTCAGGGTCATGAGCCGCAAGGCCGTCGCCGCCCTGCTCCAGATGCCAGAGCGCCATAGGCTGCTTCGCGGCATGAGTAGCTGGGCTGGCTTCCGGCAATACCCGTTCTCCTACGATCGCGCTGCACGGTTCGCTGGACAGACGAAGTATCACTTTAGGAAGATGGTTAAGCTGGCATTCGATGGAATACTTTCCTTTTCCACCGTGCCTCTGAGGCTCGTGAGCTTGATGGGAATTGCTTCGGCCTCTATTGCGCTTTTGGGCATTTGTTATGCACTGTGCGTGCGGCTGTTCACGTCATCTTGGGTATCCGGCTGGACATCGCTCTTCATTGGTATGTTGTTCATGGGCGGAGTGCAGATGTTAGGCTTGGGAATCGTCGGGGAGTATATTGGGCGCATCTATACGGAAGCGAAGGGTCGCCCGCTGTTCCTGGTACAAGAGGTCTTGCCCTCTCAATTCACACACGCGGCAACCTCAAAAGACCCAGCCGCCGATGCATAGACCGCAGCCTGCAAATATCTTGCGTGCATTGCTAGTGTCCTTGTCTCTAAAGTTCGCACACATAAGCGAACGATGGAGTCGAGGATCTGGCCTGTGGTTTTGTGCCAAACGAATGACATAGGATCTTTGTTGTGGTTGTTGATGTAAACCGTGATTACATTCTTCAGTTCCTTGGTTGAGCTATGGGCGCCCGCCGTAATTGCTTTTCCGTGAACGCGGAGTTCCTCCCACTCTATCCAATAAGACGACCTTCCCATATTATTCAATTCATTTCAGAGGCAGGGCGCTAGAAAAGATCGCACATCACTACCATGGGTAACTCGCCGCTGGCCGGATCCGTGCGATCGCGACGCTGTTGCAATGGATGACGCAATGAGCGAAGTTCTTAGACGGCTCCAAACAGAGTATGGCATCGAGCTTTGAGGCCGTAGGTGGGGACCAGGAAGAACAAGCTTTGACCTGCACAGACACACCCTGTGTCACTATGCGGATTTGTCGATTTCGACGAGGCTCAATCCGAGGAGTGGCAGCGCTGTAACATAGATTCTGCGCCGATCGAGCGCAGGCACTCCAGACGATGTTAGTGGAAGGCAAAGCGCAAATTCCGGTATAAAATGGGAGATAGAATCGCCGGTGTCGAAAGGTAAGGTAAAGCCGATGATAGCAGTTATTCTGGCGGGAGGACTTGGCAGTCGGTTGAGCGAGGAGACCTCGCTACGTCCGAAGCCGATGGTGGAGATTGGCGGAATGCCGATCCTATGGCACATCATGAAGATCTACTCATTTTATGGAGTCAACGATTTCATCATTTGCCTCGGTTACAAGGGTAATATGATCAAGGATTTCTTTTCCAACTACTTCCTTTACTCCGCCGATGTAACCTTCGATCTGGCGAAGAACAGAGCCGAATATCACAGAACCAACTCCGAACCCTGGCGCGTGACCCTGGTTGATACAGGTTCCAACACGATGACGGGCGGGAGGCTTCGGCGCGTGCTGCCTTATGTGGAGAACGAGGAGATGTTTTGCTTCACCTATGGTGACGGCGTGGCCAATGTTAATGTGACAAAATTGATTGAGTTTCATAAGCAGCACGGCAAGCTGGTGACTCTTACAGCGGCGCAGCCGACCGGCAGATTCGGAGCACTGAAAATCGACGAAAATGGAACAGTCCTATCGTTCGCCGAAAAGCCTCAAGGCGATGGGCGATGGGTGAATGGCGGCTTCCTTGTGCTTTCTCCCAAGATCGGAGCCTACCTCAAGGATGATGCGACCATTTTGGAGCAGGAGCCGCTGGAGACGATGGCACGGGAAAGGGAAATCGCAGCCTATAAGCATTTCGGATTCTGGCAGGCCATGGACACCATTCACGACAGAGTGGTGTTGGAAGAGCTTTGGAGCAGTGGCTCGGCTCCGTGGAAGGTGTGGTCATGAACTGGAAGGGGAGGCGCGTGCTGTTGACCGGGCACACCGGTTTTAAAGGAAGCTGGCTGTCGCTTTGGCTTCAACAGTTGGGTGCAGAGTTGTGCGGCATCGCTCTTGATCCACCAACTAAGGTGAATCTATATCAAGATGCCAGCGTTGAGCACGGAATGCGGTCAGTGATCGGAGACATACGCGACACTGTGATGTTGGAGCGTACCTTTGCCGACCATCGCCCGGAGATTGTTTTTCATCTCGCTGCGCAGCCATTGGTGCGCATCTCCTATCAAGATCCACTTGGCACATACTCGACGAATGTAATGGGTACGGCAAACACGCTCGAAGCATCGCGGAAAACGGACAGTGTGCGCGCCGTTATCGTAATCACCACCGACAAGTGCTATGAAAATCGCGAATGGGAATGGCCCTACCGTGAGACGGACCGGCTGGGCGGGTTTGATCCGTACAGCAACAGCAAAGCCTGTGCGGAGTTGGTGGTTTCGGCCTATAGGCATTCATATTTCAATCCGGCAGAATACTCCCGGCATGGAGTCGCGATTGCGTCGGTTCGCGCAGGCAATGTGATCGGCGGAGGCGATTGGGCTGAAGACAGGCTTGTGCCAGACATTATTCGCGCTTTTATGGATGAACGTCCGGTACGGATTCGATATCCAAATGCAATCCGCCCTTGGCAGCATGTTTTGGAACCACTACGAGGCTACATCTCGGTGGCGGAATCGCTGTGCGAGAGTGGAGCCATAAGCGGAGAAGCTTGGAACTTTGGTCCTGCTCAGTTCGATGCACAGACGGTTGAATGGATTGTGTGCGAACTGACAAAGCTTTGGGGTGCTGGTGCTCGGTGGGAGTTGGAGAAATCCCCGCAGCCGCACGAAGCGAGAACCCTCAAACTAGATTGGTCTAAAGCAGCAGCTCGTCTCGGTTGGCGGCCTATACTCCGCTTAAAAGATGCGCTTACGATGACCTCTGACTGGTACAAGGCAAGGCTGCAAGGGCAGGATATGCGCATGTTTACCGTTGCTCAGATTGAGCAGTATGAGAAGCGCTGGCAGTCGAATGCGAATACGGATCCATTTGCAGGCGGGGGGTGCGCATGAACATCAGTGGAGGATATGGCGCGCTATAGCAGAGCATCGAGGTGATCAATCGCAAATGTGAACGACGGAGTAAATATAGACCATATTACGCCGCGATAACGGCGTGATGTGGCGGATTAAAGTAGACCACCGCCAGATTCTGGTTTCATGGACAGCAAGGGTTTGTCAGGGGTAATGAAGGAAATTCGTCGCCCTTGAAGGGCAGTGTTGGCCGTGGGATTCCGGAGGTATGTACACGGTGGAGTTGTATGCGTGGGTGCGTCGAGCAGTGCTGGTTGCTGGCAAGAGTCAGCGGGTAACCATCGCACCTCCGGCATGGGGATCGCCGGCCTGTGGATCGCCGCGCAGCTTTTATCCAGCGCCCTGTCCTGGGTCCGGGCGGTGCAGGCGGAACGGGTTCAAGACGAGGTCCATCGCCTGATCCACGTGCAGGCCCTTCGCCTGGACCTGGCTTTCTATGACCATCCTGAATCGTACGATCAATTGCGCCGGGCTCGGGTTGACGCCATCTCCCAGCCTCTGCCCTGCTGGAGAGCCTCCGGGAAGGGCGGTTGCGCCTGGTGCGCCAGGGGCCGTAACCGTGCTGGGAGCAGGAGTCCTGACCTGGGGGGCAGCCTGGCGGGCCTGGGCTGGATGTTGCACCGGACTATGATGGTCATGACGCAGAACCTCGCCAGGGCGCAAGCCTGCATGGAGAACATGGGCTGGCGCCAGGATGCAACCTGGATTCCCTTGAGTCCCCGGCAATGGGAAAGCCTACTGCGGCGGGAGTGGAACCTTCCTTTCGTACACCCCATGGAGATTGCCTTCTGGAGCCCCACTGGTGTGCAGGGAGGGTAACTCCTGGACCAAACTGATGACAGATGGGATCAGGAGTATCCCCAAAGTCTGGCAAGGGCGTTTGCATAGAGCCAAGTATCCCATCGACCAGCTGCTCTATCTCTGCTGCCATGGGGGCGCCGTGTTGTGTTGTAGGCCAGCGAGCGGATAATGCAAAGACGGCAAGCAATCCATTGTCTATATTGTGCTTTATTTGCATAAACAGAAAACGGGGCAGGCTTAAATCAAGCCTGCCCCGTTTTCAAATCAGATCTACGACTGAGTTATCAGGCCGTCAATTTGCGCTTAATAAGACCAGCCAACCCAGCCAACCCGCTGCCCAGCAGCAAGAAGCTGGTCGGCTCAGGCACTATAGAGCCACCAAAGTCCGCTCCGAAAAACTGAACAGTAGGGAAGCCTGTAGATGTGTCGTTAGCCAAGTTGCCACCATTAAGTTGATAGTTGTAGCCGACAACGGATATGGGCAAATATGAGGTAAGCCCAATGACCTGATTGGTGTAGTCGTCGGTAGTGCCGGTGACGCCCTCAAGCACGTAGGTGCTGCCTGCAAGCAGTTCAACGGGCGTGACTGTGTTGAATGCAAAGTTAGTCGTCATAATGGACGAACTGCTGTTTATGATCGTGGAAGCGATCAAAGTGCCGGACGAGTTGTATATGCCAACAGCATGATTAGTGGTTATTCCACCATCGTCGAAGTATCCCAGCTCATCTACGATGATGCTCGCGGTCGGCGTGAACACTACCCCCATAGTAAAGTCAGCGGGGGGAGTGACTGGTGTTGTGACTGGGCTGGTGTACTCCCAGGCCGTAGTATCCGCCTTAGCCGCAAAGGGCAGCAATAAAACCGCAAGAATAAACAGGCCAAAAATCTTTTTGCTCATAGTCCGCATCTCCCTTTCAAGATCAAACACGACAGCACGATGAAATTGAGCCCAACCGAAATTCTAACACGTCCCAGTACTTCCGCTTTGTCAATACTCACTGCTGGCCAACTTGAAGCAAGAGTGCTAGCTGTGGGTCCCAAAAAAATCAGCGCCTGACCCTGGATTAGCCGCGGTGATCTGCTCAATATCGATTTTCTTCAATTCAGGCGTAACCCATTCTTTTCTGGGTTCTACGTTGGTCTCATCAACTTTGTTCATGCGTGATCTCCTTAGATGGTTATATTCTCTTCACGCTAGTCCTTCTGGATGCACAAGTGGGTTTGGACTAGTCCCATCCACGTTATACATTTAAACGAACTCAACAATCCCTGTCAAGTATTATTTGA
>JBEKFS010000015.1:0-34255 GCA_050013195.1 Occallatibacter sp. | reverse complement strand
CAAAGATACGGAGATGATCGACTACGACGAGCTGGAGGCCATCGCCGAGCGCGAGAAGCCGAAGGTGATCATCGGCGGGGGCAGCGCGTATCCGCGGCTGTGGGATTTCGCGCGGATGAGGCAGATTGCCGATAAGGTGGGCGCGACGTACATCTTCGACATGGCGCACATTGCGGGGTTGGTGGCAGGTGGCGTGCATCCCTCGCCCGTTCCACATGCGCAGATTACGACGACGACGCCGGAGTTCAAGAACTATGCCATGCAGATTGTGGCCAACGCGAAGGTGCTGGCGGCGACCTTGCAAATGGCGGGCTTCCGCATCGTTTCCGGCGGGACGGACAACCATTTGATGCTGGTAGATGTCTTCCAAAAGGGCATTCTGGGCTCCGAAGCGGAGCTGGCGTTGGGCAAAGCGGGGATCACGGTGAACAAGAATACGATTCCCTACGACACCAATCCGCCGCTGAAGGCTTCGGGGATTCGCATCGGCACGCCGGCGCTGACGACGCGCGGGATGAAGGAGGCGGAGATGGTGGTGATTGCCGCCTGGATCGCCAAAGCCCTGGAGCAACGCAACAACGATGCGGCACTGGAAAAGATTCGCCGCGAAGTGGCCGAGCTGGCCAACCGCTTCCCGCTGTATGCGTGGCGGAGACTTGCCGTCTAGGCGTACGGCGCTTGCGCGCCAGTAGATTCGTAGTATCCCACCCATTTCGCAAAGAACGCGAAATGGATGGGGCACCCGGCGCCAAGACATAGGGAAATCCGAAGAAAAACTATAAAGGACAGTAAAGGGCTGTAGTTATAGATATCCCACCTTAGCCGATTCGCAAAGTTCACGAATCGGTGAAGGAGGGGCACACAGATTTTTCGCAAAACGCAACTTGCGAGAATGAGCCGGGTTGTATTAAATGTTGTTTGGAGATGACCCAGCGGGGGAACAGAGGCTGCAGAGGAATGCGGTTGTCCCCGAGGGCCTCCGGAGGAAACGATGAAGATTATTCAGCTTGCATTGGTCACATTGCTGGTTCTTTCTGTTCCAGCGTTCGCTCAGCATAAAGGAGGGCAATCCCAACCCTCTGGTGGTGGAATCCATCAGGCAGCTCCCAAGAGCGGGCCCAAGGCGTTCACCGGCACACCCCATGCGGCCGAGCCCAAGCGCAATTACAGCGACAAGGCCGGCCACCCCAACGCACCGCATGTCGATGGCAAGAACTGGGTGGGCCACGACACCGGACGCGGCGACGCAAACTATCATCTTGACCATCCCTTCGCGCATGGCCGTTTTACCGGCGGATTTGGCCGCGGACATGTATGGCGTTTGGGCGGCGGCGGCCCCGGACGGTTCTGGTTCAACGGCTGGTATTGGGACGTTGCGGCCTTTGACGTTGCCTTCTGCGACGGCTGGCTGTGGGATTCCGACCAGATCATTATCTACGAAGATCCGGACCACGAAGGCTGGTACCTGGCCTACAACGTGCGCCTCGGCACTTATGTGCACGTGGAGTATCTGGGAACTTAGTCGGAGCCGAAAAGCAAAGGTTCTTTAAGCGACAGAAAGGGGACAGGCTGCAATGCCTGTCCCCTTTTTTTGCTTAATTCGCGCAACAGGCGGAAACTATCTGATGCCGGGCGAAGCGATAGAATTGGTTTTTGCACAGGGCTGCCGCGGCGCGAGGTGTAATACGGCCATGGCCCCAGCAATGATCAAAATGCCGAGGTATTGAAATGAAGCGTCTGCCAGTATGCCTGCCTGCAAACATGAATGTATGGATCGCCCGCAATATGGCTCTTGCCTCAGTTGCTGCCATGTTGGCTGGAGTTACTGCTGCGTGGGCTGCGCCTGCTCCCGCACCGATCATCTTAACTGGCGCAGATCGCCGGCCAGCTATCTCGCTCAATGGCGAATGGGCGGCTATCGTGGACCCTTACTTTTCAGGCATGTTCAACGCTCATCACCAGGAAAAGAAGAATGGGTGGTTTTTGAATCACAAGGCAAAGTCTGGGGATGAATTTCCAACGGAGTATGACTTTTCCACGGCAGCTACGCTGAAAGTTCCCGGCGACTGGAATACGCAGCGCCGGTCGCTTTATTACTATGAGGGACCCATCTGGTACGAGCGGGAGTTCACTTACCAGCCGAAGGAACATACGCACGTCTTCTTGCATGTAGGCGCGGCTAACTATAAGTCGTGGTTCTGGGTTAACGGGCAAAAGGTATGCGAGCACGAGGGCGGATTCACGAGTTTCAATTGCGAAGTGACGGCGGCGGTTCACGCCGGGGGAAACTTTGTGGTGGCTGCCGTGGATAACACGCGCCATGAAGACGGCGTGCCCGGCTTGCAAACCGATTGGTGGAACTATGGAGGGCTGACGCGCACGGTATCGCTGATCGAAGTGCCGGAGAGTTTCATTGAGCAGTATGACTTGCACCTGAGCCGCGCGGAAGATTCGGTGATTGAGGGCTGGGTGATTTTAAATGGCCCCGTGAACGGCGCAAAGGCGGAGGTGGAGATACCGGAGTTGGGCGCAAAAACAAGCGCGAAGGTGGGGGACGGAGGGCTGGCGGCGATTCGGCTTGAAGTGAAAGGATTGAAACGCTGGTCACCGGAGACGCCGAAACTCTACAAAGTAAGGATAAGTGCCGGACAAGATTCGATTGACGAGCGGATCGGCTTTCGCACGGTGGAAGTGCGCGGGACGGAGATACTGCTGAATGGCAAGCCGATCTTTTTGCGCGGCGTCTGCATCCACGCTGAGGCGCCCTATCGCACCGGGCGCGCGTACACCGAAAAGGACGCGGAGACGCTGCTGGGCTGGGCCAAAGAGATGGGGGCTAACTTCGTGCGGCTGGCGCACTATCCCCACGATGAGACGATGCTGAGAGCGGCGGACAGGATGGGCCTCCTGGTGTGGTCGGAGAATCCGGTCTATTGGGCGTTGCAGTTCGACAATCCCAAGGTGCTGGCACTGGCCGAGCAGCAGTTGGATGAAGAGATCGGGACATCGCGCAATCATGCGGCGATTATTCTTTGGTCGATGGCGAACGAGACGCCCAATAATGAAGTGCGCACGAAATTCATTGAAACCGAGGCGGCACATGCGCGGGAGCTTGATCCGACGCGGCTGATTACCGCGGCGCTTCTGGTGCGCGCGGAGGGAAACACCAAGATAGTCGATGATCCGTTGGGTAAGGCGTTGGATGTAATCGGGACTAATGAATATATTGGCTGGTATGAGAAGCGGCCGGAGACGGCCGACATTACGCAATGGCGCATTGATTATCAAAAACCGGTAATCATGAGCGAGTTTGGCGGCGAGGCCAAGGCCGGCCTGCATGGCCACAAGACTGACCGCTGGACAGAGGAGTACCAAGCCGATATCTATCGCCATCAACTTGGAATGCTGAACCGGATTCCGCAACTCAGAGGCATGAGCGCCTGGATTCTGATGGATTTTCGTTCGCCTAACAGGCCGCTGGCTGGAATCCAGGATGAGTACAACCGCAAAGGACTTATCTCCGAACAAGGCAAGAAAAAGCTGGCGTATTTCATATTGCAGAAGGCATATAAGGAGAAGACGGTTGGTAAGCCGGAGTGAGATAGACGGTTTCATGCAGGAATAAGATGAAGAATTGACTTGCAAGGGTTGTACACGAATAGATTTGTGAGTTATGCTTGAGTTATGGCTATTGACTCAATTCTTGCACTAATCGACGCCGAAATTGCCAGCCTCACGGAGGTTCGCTCCCTGCTGGCCAATGCCGGAAAAGTCGCCGTCAAAGGAACAGGAAGCAAAACCAAGAAGGCCGCGAAGGCTCCCAAGAAGAGAAAGAAGCGCCGCGTGCTGAGCGCCGAGGCGCGCAAGCGGATTGCCGACGCGCAGCGCAAACGCTGGGCTGCACAAAAGGCCAAGGCCAAGTAAAGCAGCGGAGCATAGGTAATCTCCCCCACGGCGCGGCCGACCAACCCCACACGCTGCGCCAATCCAGAGACCTGCGATCACCAGTATGCGCGGCTCGGGCCTCTCTTCGATGGCCGAGGAGACGCCGTGTCGAATCATCTTGATCCCCGCAATAATCAGGTTTAACGTATTGCCAGCGAGCCAAGCGTCTCCAATGAACGGAGGTACGTGATGCGCAGGTCCATTCCAATTCTCGCGGCGGCTTTTTTGCTGCTGCTCTTCGTCTTGCAGGCCGCCGCGCAAGTATCCAACAGCGCCGGCGGGCAAAGTACGGATACATTAACGGCTGATTATAACCAGGCCATGCAGGCAAAGGAGTGGCCCCGCGCCATCACCCTCGCACAGCAACTGGTCGCGCAAAAGGCAACGTCAGTGAATCTGAAGTTGCTCGGGAATGCGCAGCTTTACTCCGGCGCGCCGGATGCCGCACTGGCGACCTATGAACAGGCCCTGGCCGCGGCAGAAAAAGAAAAACCCGCAGAAGGCCAGCCAATAACCGAGTGGAAAGACGGCTTGGCCCAGATTTACATTGGCAAGGGCAATGCGCTGCTCAAGCTCAAACGCACTGCGGAGGCGATTGTAGCGTATAACAAGTCCGCTGGGTTGGCGTCCAATCAGGGGCAGGCATACTTCAATGTTTGCGCGGTGCTCTATAACATCGGCAATACGCAGGACTCTGCGGCGGCCTGCCGCAAGTGCGTGCAAGCGGACCCGAGCAGGGCGAATGCCTGGTTCGTCCTCGGATCAGATCTCTTTGCAGATGCGCCAATCAACAACGGCAAAGTCGTGGCCACTGCAGAGACGCGAGAGGCGCTTGAAAAGTATCTGGCGCTCGCCCCGGACGGACCTCACGCCGCTGACGTAAAAGCCATGCTGGAGATGATCGCAAAGTAGAAAGAGCCCGACTAGATCAGCCCGGCCATCACCAGCATGCGCGGCTCGGTCATTTCTTCGATGGCGAAGCGAACTCCCTCGCGACCCAATCCAGAGTCCTTGACGCCGCCGAAGGGCATGGTGTCGAGGCGCCAGCTTGGCGTATCTCCGACGATCAAGGCGCCTACTTCAAGTTCGCGATAAGCGGTGAGAATGCGTCCGGCATCGCGGGTGAGCAGGCCTGCCTGCAGGCCGTACTTGGAGTGGTTGACGCAGGCCAGCGCCTCTTCAAAGTCGTCGAAGGGCTCGATGGCCACCACCGGGCCGAAGGCCTCTTCGTCGCGCAGCATCATGCCCGGAGTGGTTCCGGTGAGGATTGCAGGCGTTACCACGGAGCCGCGGCGCTCGCCGCCGGCCACCAGCTTGGCTCCTCCCTTGACGGCTTCTTTTATCCAGGAGTCCACGCGCTCGGCATCGCTGGGCCGAATGAGCGGACCCACCTCAGTGGCATCAACGGAGGGATCACCGACTGCCAGCCTGGCAGCGGCCTCGACCACCTTCCACAAAAATGTCTGATAGATGTCGCGCTCGACAAAGACTCTTTGCACGCTGACGCAGGACTGGCCTGCGTTACCGAAGGCCCCGCGCGCGGTGCGGACGGCCGCTTCATCCAGATCGGGCCAATCGGCACAGACGATCAGCGCGGCATTGCCGCCCAACTCCAGCAGCACGCGTTTGCGTCCGGAGTGAGCCTTCAACTCCCAACCAACTTTAGCCGAGCCGGTAAAGCTGACCAGCTTGATGCTGTCTTCCTTTTCCGCGAGCCATGCGGTGTCCGCGTTGCTGAGCGGCAGTACGGCAAGCGCCTCGACCGGCCAGCCAGCCTTGAGAATTACCTCACCCAGCGCCAATGCTGTAAAGGGGGTTTGCGAGGAGGGCTTGAGAATCACCGGGCAGCCGGCGGCCAGCGCGGGAGCGACCTTGTGGGACACCAGGTTCAGGGGGAAGTTGAATGGAGTAATGGCCAGCACGGGCCCGACGGAAAAACGCTGCACCAGCCCCCAGCGTCCC
The DNA here is from genome assembly GCA_050013195.1 of Occallatibacter sp. Taxonomy (GTDB): domain Bacteria; phylum Acidobacteriota; class Terriglobia; order Terriglobales; family Acidobacteriaceae; genus Telmatobacter. Next base: position 28,348 of record JBEKFS010000015.1, on the reverse strand, counting down.
TCGTTGCCCTCCATCAGGTCCAGGGGAATGCTCTCGCCGCCTAACTGCGAGAGGACCTCGGCGGCGGTTTTGAAGGTGAGGATGGCGCGATCCACCTCAGCCCGCGCCAGGCGAACCGGCTTGCCCGCCTCGGCGACAATGAGCTGCGCAAAGCGCTCCTTTTGTTCGATGAGCGCGGCGGCCACGTCCTCCAGAATCTCGCGGCGCTTCCAGCGCGGCAGGGCGCGGGTCCGGCGCAGGCTGGCTACGGCGTGATGCACGGCCTGACGCGCGTCGGCGCGTGTGGCAATGGTCACACGGCCCACCAGCCCCTGGTCCCACGGCGAACGCACCTCCAGCGCTTCGCCCTCCGTCCATTCTTTACCGCAGAGCAGAAATCCTGTTTGTGTTCCCGGCCGCATTTTCATGGTCTTGCACCCCTCTTCCGTCTGACCTGGATTCTACAGCGACCAGGCAAGAGGGTGCAGCATGAATAGGAGTTTGTACAACTATCCACAGAACGAAGTCCCAGCACGGTACACTATTCCCTTATGATTCACGACGGACGCAGCCGGAAACTTCCCTTCGACGTTGACGAGGCTTTGGCACATTTGAAAGCCAGCGACCCTAAGCTGGGCACGCTGATCGACCGGGCCGGCGCGTTTAAGCTGCGGCTTGATCCCTCGCCCTCGCCCTTTGAGTCGCTGCTGGAGTCGATTCTGTACCAGCAATTACACGGCAAGGCGGCGGCTACCATCCACCGGCGGGTGCGGGAGCACTATGGCGGGGATCCCACGCCGCAAGTGTTGCTGGATACGCCCGATGAAGTGCTGCGGGCGGCAGGGGTATCCTTCAACAAAATTAAAGCGCTGAAGGACCTGGCAGCGCGGACGCTGGACGGAACGGTGCCGAGTCATGCGGCCATAAAAAAAATGACGGATGCGGAGATTTTAGAGAGGCTTACGGAGGTGCGCGGCATTGGCCCGTGGACGGTGGAGATGCTGCTGATCTTTCGCCTGGGACGGCCGGATGTGTTGCCGGTGAACGACTACGGGGTGCGCAAGGGATTTGCGCTGACCTTTCTGCGTGTGCCAAAGACACGTCCCCTTGAGGCGAAAGACCTGCCCAAGCCCGATGCAATGCTCAAAAGGGGAAAACTCTGGACGCCGTTCCGTTCCGTGGCGAGTTGGTACCTTTGGCGGGCCTGCGATCTTGCCAAGAGCACAGCACCCACCGGGCGCTCCAGCCTACAATAGTCAAGAACAGCTATTAGCTTTTAGCTTCTAGCTATTTTGTTTGCCGAAGAAGATTTGCGAAAGCTTGAATATTGAAGCCGGAAACACTTGTTAGGAGTTAAGCACCAGAAGTTTAGCAAAAAGCTAAGGGCCAGGAGCTGTTTTTGATGGCGGCAAGTAAACGATTTGTCTGCATTCACGGCCATTTTTATCAGCCGCCACGGGAGAATCCTTGGCTGGAGACGGTGGAGACGCAAGACTCGGCCGCGCCCTACCACGACTGGAACGAGCGCATCTGCGCGGAGTGCTACGCGAGCAACGGCGCGGCGCGCATCGTGAACAACAAGAACCAGATCACGCGCATCGTGAATAACTACGCGCGCATCAGCTTCAATTACGGTCCTACGCTGCTGAGCTGGCTGGTGGAGAACGCGCCGCGCACCTACCGCATGATTTTGGACGGCGAGCGACGCAGCCGCAAGAGCTACCGTGGCCACAGTTCAGCGATGGCGCAGGTGTACAACCACATTATTTTGCCTCTGGCCAACCGCCGCGACCGCGTTACACAGATTCGCTGGGGGATCGCCGACTATAAGCAACACTTCGGCACAATGCCTGAGGGGATGTGGCTGGCCGAGACCGCGGCGGACAACGAATCACTGGAGCTGCTGGCCGCACATGGCATCAAGTTCACCGTGCTGGCGCCGCACCAGTGCAAGCGTATACGCCCGCTGAAAAGCGGCGCGAACTGGACGGATACTCCCGGCGCGAACGTGGACACCACACACCCTTACTTGATTCGGTTCGACTCCGGCGCTTCTATTGCTGTGTTTTTTTATGATGGGCCGGCTTCGCGGGCGATTGCATTTGAGGGGCTGCTCAACTCCGGCGAGAGCCTGGCGGCACGGTTAAAGGGCGGCTTCAAGGACAATGCACTGCCGCAACTGGTTCACGTGGCGACGGACGGGGAATCGTACGGGCATCATCACAAGTACGGCGAGATGGCGCTGGCCTACGCGCTGCGCCTGCTGGAAGAGGACAAGAGCGTCAGCCTGATTAACTACGGCAGCTATCTGGAGCAGTTTCCTCCCGAGTACGAGGCGGAGATCGTGGAAAACACCTCGTGGAGTTGCGCGCACGGGGTAGAGCGGTGGCGCTCGGATTGCGGCTGCAACGGAGGCAAGGCAGGCTGGAATCAGGCGTGGCGCGCGCCGCTGCGCAAGGCCCTGGATGAGTTGCGCGATGCGCTGGTTCCCTTGACCGAGCAAGAGGGAAGCAAGTTATTCAAAGATGTGTGGGCGGCTCGCGACGAATACATCGAAGTCGTGCTCGACCGCAGCCCGCAGTCGGTGGAGCAATTTTTCCGCCAACACCAGCAGCACGCGCTGACTGCGCAGGAACGCGTGCGCGCGCTGGAATTGATGGAGATGCAGCGCCACACGCAACTCATGTACACCAGTTGCGGATGGTTTTTCGACGACATTTCGGGCATCGAGACGGTGCAGGTGATTGCGTATGCGGCGCGGGTGCTGCAACTGGCTCTGGAGGTCTTTGGCGAAGCGGCTTCACCACTGGAACCGGCGTTTCTGGTGAGGATGGCCGAGGCGCGCTCCAACGTGGCCGCGGCAGGAGACGGCGCCAAAATCTACAAAGAGCAGGTCAGCTCAAAGGAGCTAAATCTGGAACAAGTGGCGGCTCACTACGCCATCAGCTCCATCTTTTCTTCCTTTGCCGAGGAGACCGACCTGTTCTGCTTCCGCGTGTGGCGCGACTCCTACGAAGCGTACTCATCCGGACGGGGACGGCTGGCTCTGGGCAGGGTAAAAATTGTCAGTGCCATTACCGGCAAGCAGCAGGGCTTCTCTTTTGCGGCGCTGCACTTTGGCGACCAGAATATTACCGCGGCCGTCAAGGCATATGAGCCGGAGGATGCGGCCGCGTTTGAGGCTTTTGCCAGCCAGGCCGCCGAAGACGTGCAGCGCGCCGACTTTCCCGAGGCAATGCGCCTGATCGACAGCTACTACGGCCACGTGGACTACTCGCTGACCTCGCTGTTTACCGACGAACAGCGGCGTATCGTGCAGATCATTCTCAACTCGACGCTTGCGGACATCGAGAAATCGCTGACCACCATCTACGAGGAGCATGCCAGCCTGCTGCACTATCTCTCCCAGGCCGGATTGCCCAAGCCGCCGGCACTCACCCTTGCAGCGGGCTTTGCCATCAATGCCGGATTGCGCCGCGCACTGGAGGGCGACCCCGTGGACCAGGCACAACTGCGCTCCTTTTTGGCCCTGGCCAAGGCCGACCAGATTCCGCTGGAGACACCCACACTCTCCTACATTGCCGATCAGCGCATGAAGCGCGTCATGGTGGAACTGCAAATGTCGTCCGGGTCGCTGGAAACCCTAGACAAGGCTCTGGGCCTGGCCCGTACGCTGGTTGAGCTGCCCTTCATGCCGAATCTGTGGCAGGCGCAAAACATCTGGTATGAGATTCTGCGCACCTCCAGCTATGCGCTTACCTCTTTGGTTGCTGAAGATCGCCAGCGATGGGAGAAAAACTTCAGCGAGCTGGGGGCTTGCCTGTCAATTGATTGCGCTGCTATCAGCGCGCAGGACCTGACTGCGGCGACTACGGGGGATTGAAGCGGCTAAATATGCATTTCCTCAGGGGCTAAAGCCCGCGTTCTTTATCTTGCATTTGCGGCACGACTTAACAGCGTGCGGAAATAAGCCTGTTTTAGGCGAATCACACGAAAAACATGCCGCAGGGGCTAAAGCCCAACATTTATTTTGTCGCGTTTGCGGCACGACTGAAGTCGTGCCCTGACGCTTCTTGCTACACCGAAAGAGTTTTTCCGCAAGTTGTGAAGTCGTGCCCTGACGCTTCTTGCTACTCCGAAAGAGTTTTTCCGCAAGTTGTGAAGTCGCGCCCTGACACTTCTTGCTACACCGAAAGAGTTTTTCCGCAAGTTGTGAAGTCGCGCCCTGACACTTCTTGTGACACCGAATGAATTTTTCCGCAAGTTGTGAAGTCGCGCCCAGACGCTTCTTGCTACTCCGAATGAATTTTTCCGCAAGTTGTGAAGTCGCGCCCAGACGCTTCGTGCTACCCCGAAAGAATTTTCAAGAATCTTTATATAGATCCGTTGAAATAATCGAATTCAAAGTCCCGGTTTTTCCAGTTTTCCGTCCTTGAGTGCGAAGCGCTCGCCGCGCCAGACGATTGTGTTGCTGGCAAAGCCCGCTACCCAGACACCCATGGCGACGAGGTCGCGCAGCGGCAAGAGCCACAGGCTGGGCAGCACCTGGCGGTCGGAGAGCACTGCGGCGCCCACCGTCATGGCCAGCGCGAGGCGCAGACAGATGCTCAATCCCAACAGCCAGAGGCTCAGCGGACTCGCTCCGCTGGCGAGAAGATTGAGCAGCGCCCAGCCCAGACCATGAGTGAAGATAAGGCCGGCGTAACCCCAGGGGCGCGCGTCGCGAACCGTCCGCGCCCAGCGCAACTGGTGATTGAGAAAGCCTCGCCAGCCGTAAGCCGCGATGTTGGTCTCGACTACTTCGTCGCTCAGCACCACGCGGTAGCCGGCAGCGGAGATGCGCGCGCCCAGCTCGTAGTCGTCGGCCAGATGATCGACCAGCGGCAGGAGACCACCGATTTTGTCGAGCGTTTCGCGGCGGAGAGCGAGTGTGGAACCGAGGCCGTAATGCAGGCCTCCCTCGATCCATTTCGAGAGCAGCACGCCGGCCTGGAAGTCTGTGGCGATGCCCAGAGCCTCAAGCGTGGAGGCCAGGGTGTGGTGGGCGCGGCCGCGATAGAGAGTGGTGACAAGGCCGACTTCCTTCGCGGCCTTGCCGTCGGAATCCGCCAGGGCGAAGCAGTCCATCACCTGCTCCAGGTAGCGCGAACTAACGGTGATGTCGGAGTCGTTGATGAGTAGAAACTTGTAGCGTGCGTGCGGGACAAGCTGGACCAGAGAGCTGACTTTGCCGTTGGTTCCCAGCCGCTGAGGGCACTCGATCAAATGGATCGCCCGCTTGGGATACTCCGCTTTCAACTGCCGAACGGCGTTGGCGGCCGGGTCGGAGAGGGATGCGACGCCGAAGAGCAGCTCGTACTGACCGGTGTACGACTGGCGGCAATGGCTGCGAAAGGCTTCCATCATGCCTGGGTCGAGGCCTTTGAGGGACTTGAGGATGCTGACACCGGGGATATAGGGCGCCAAGGGCTCGTACGCCTGGGATAAAAAGATGCGCGCGGCAATCAGGGCGGCGATGAAATAGCCCATTCCGGCCACGGCCAGGATGGTGGTAAGAATGGCAACGAATTGGGCGAGAGCGTGCGGCATCACAGAGACCAGAGACCAGAGAACAGAGATCAGAGATCAGTCTACAGCAGTCAGTCTTTGGTGATTCAGCATAGACGGGGCGAAAGTCGGAAAGCTATAGTCGGTTAAATGAAAGCCCTGAAGCACGACCAACCCTAGCGAGATACAACTAACCCCTGACCTCTGATCTCTGTTCTCTCTTACTCGTACCTGAGGGCTTCGATGGGGTCGAGGTTGGCGGCTTTCCATGCGGGATAGATGCCGAAGATCAAACCGATGGCGCAGGAGACGCCGAAGCCGGTGATCACCCAGACGGTGGATAAGGTGGCCGACAGTCCGATGGGCAATAAGTAAATGATTCCGGTAAGCGCGGCGCCCAGGAGCACGCCGACCAAGCCGCCCACGGCGCACAGGGTTACAGCCTCAGTGGTGAACTGAATGAGGATGGTCCGTTTAGTAGCACCGATGGCCTTGCGAACGCCGATTTCCCGGGTGCGCTCGGTGACCGAGACGAGCATGATGTTCATGACGCCTACTCCGCCCACCATCAGGCCGACGCTGGAGACGGCGACCATCAGGCCAAAGAGTCCGCCGGTAATCTGCTCCCAGAGCTTGTTGATAGAGTCTGTGCCGAAGATATCGAAGTTATCGTCGGCGGAGATTTTGAGCTTACGGCGGATGCGCATCGTCTCGCGAATCTCCTCTTCGACCAGTGTCTTGTTTGCGGGATCATCGTACTTTACAGTGAGGAACATATCGAGAGCTTCCGGGTGCAGATTGTGGAAGGAGCCCATGGGGAAGTAGATGGCGTTGTCTTGCGGGTTCTGGCCGCTGCCGAAGAGCATTTTGCGCTTGTCGAGGACGCCGATGACGGTATAGAGGCCTGTCTCGACGTTGATCTCCTTGCCGATGGGGTCTTCGCCATTCACAAAAAGTTTATCCGCGGTGTCGTATCCCAGCAGACACACCTTGGCATGACGCTGGTCCTCCTCATCGGTAAAGACGCGGCCTAAGAGTAAAACGAGATTCGATACATCCGCGACCTGCGCGGTGTTGCCTTGCAGGATGACGTTGGCTACTTTGTGGCCCTGGTATTTTGCGCTTACATCGCCGACGCCGAACTGTTTGGTATACCGGACATTTGCGTCCGTAGCTACGACGTGAGGCAGCGAGCGCAGGGCCAGCGCATCCTCTAAAGTGAGGTATTTGCGAGTAAGCTGCTCGGTGGTAGGGCGACCGATGCCGAAGGGCAGGCGGGAGACTAACAAGACATTTGTTCCCAGCGAGTCGGCAATTTCAGCGACACGGTTGTTGAGCCCGTTGATGAAGGACGAGATGACGATGACCGTGATCACACCGATGACGATGCCCAGGATGGTCAATCCCGAGCGCAGCTTGTTAGCCCTGAGGGTATCGAGGGCCATTTTGACGGATTCTCTAGTCTGTCCCTGTGCCATTAACAACAGCTCCTAGCTTTTAGCCTTTAGCTTTTAGCTTCTAGCTAAAGCTCCGGTCGCCTAACTCCTACCAGGCGCTTCCGGTTTCAATATTCAAGCCTACATAAATCTTCTTAGGCAAACGAACTAGCTAAAAGCTAATAGCTAAAGGCTGCCTTTAAAGCTCCGCTCTGAGTGCTACTACTGGGTCGAGCCTGGCGGCTTTGCTGGCGGGATAGACGCCGAAGAAGACGCCTGTGGCCGTGGCCATGAACAGGCCCATCAGCACGCTCCACAACTGCACGCTGGTGGGGAAGCCGAGGACAATAGTAATCACCTTGGCCACGATCACTCCGATCATCACGCCGATAGCTCCGCCCACCAGGGCCATGGTGGCGCTTTCAATGAGGAATTGCAGCAGCACATCGCGCTGGCGCGCTCCCAGGGCCTTGCGCACGCCGATTTCGCGGGTGCGCTCGGTGACGGAGACCAGCATGATGTTCATGATGACGATGCCGCCCACCACCAGAGAGATGGAGGAGATGCCGATGATGACGTCAAAGAACATAGCGCTGAACTGCTTATAGATTTCCATGAATGTGTCGTTGGTCTGGATCTCGAAGTCGTCTGGCTGGCCGGGGGCGTTATGGCGCCGTGCGCGCATGATCACGCGGACCTCGTCCTCGGCCAGCACCATGGACTCGGCGGTTCCATGGGCGCGAACATAGATGCCCAGCGGGTCATTGTGGCCGTAGGTCTGCAGGTAGGTGGTGATGGGCACAACCACCCAGTTGTCCTGCGACTGCCCCAAGGTCTTGCCCTGGCGATCTCCAACGCCGATGACGGTGTAGGGGACGCCGTCGACACGAATCTCCTTGCCGAGGGGGTCGCCCTCACCCAGCAGATTGTCCACAATGTCGTAACCCACAATGACATTGTGGGTACCTATGTCGTCGTCGGTGGGCGTAAATCCACGCCCTATCACCACGTCCAGATTGGTGAGGTCAACCATGGTCCAGGTGATGCCACGGACCTCAGTATCCGTGCTGGAATGGCCATTGTATGAGATTTTGGTGGAGCGGCTAATCGTCGAGCCAACTGTGGTACATTCTGCGCACTCGGCCAACACTGTCTGATAGTCCTCGTATTGCAGAACCTTGCGCTTTTGATACTTGAAGTACTCCTCCGCGGAGAAACAGCACCCGGACGGGAAGCGCCCCACAGAGAAGACATCAGCGCCATGGTTGACCAGCTTGGTGGCCACGTAGGTGTTGGCGCCGTCGACCAGGGTGACGACCATGATGACCGAGGCGACGCCCATCACCACGCCCAACAGCGTGAGGATGGAGCGCATCTTGTTGGCCCACAAGGATTGCAGCGCGAGTTTGACTGCCTCACTGAAAAGCATGGTCCTGCTTTCTGTTGCTGGGTCCGATTGAGGTCCTGGGTTTGCAACGCTTTCCGCCTGAAAAGCAACGGCAGGTTCTTCGACTTCCCACCTCAGCGAAGAAGACCTGTCCCTGTAACCCGACGAACAAAATTACGGGGGTCAGTGTAACGAGAAGCAAGGGGCAGTGATCAGTGATCATGTTACTCATACCTGAGCGCCTCAATGGGGTCCATGGATGCGGCCTTCCATGCCGGATAAATGCCGAACATCAGACCAATGGCGCAGGAGACCACCAAGGCGATGACCACCCACGTAAGCGAAAGAGCAGCATGAAGAAACGCAACGGCGAAATGCAAGATTATGGTGAACAGGGCCCCGGCCAAGATGCCGAGCAGGCCGCCTACTACGCAAAGGGTCACCGCCTCCAGCGTGAATTGGAGAAGGATGTTTTTCTTGGTTGCGCCGATGGCTTTGCGGACACCGATCTCCCGCGTGCGTTCGGTGACCGAGACCAGCATAATGTTCATCACTCCCACGCCGCCCACCATCAGGCCGACAGACGAAACGGCAACCATAAAGAGAAACAGTCCGCCAGTCAGTGCATCCCACAGCCGCATGAGCGAGTCCGGGCCGAAGATGGCGAAGTTATCGTCCTGCTGCATGCGAACGCCGCGCCGGATCCGCAATAGATCGCGTATCTCTTCGATCACAATATACTTGTTCGCCGGATCGTCATATGTCACCGTGACATGGAAGTCATCCAGCTCGGGATGTAAGTGACGGAAGGTCGGAACGGGAAAGTACGCTGAGTTATCGCTCCGGTTGCGACCGCTGCCGAAGGGTTGCGGTTGCGGTTCGAAGACGCCGATGACGGTAAAGATGCCGCCCTGGCATTCGACATCCTTGCCGAGGGGAGACTCGTTGGGAAAAAGATCCTCGGCGGCGTCGTACCCCAGCATAACCACTTTGGCGGCGCGCGCCTCCTCCGCTTCGGTCCAGATGCGGCCCTCCTTCACCTCGAAGTTGGTGGAGTGCTCAATGGCGGTGGTGGAGCCGTCGAGAATAGCATTCTCGACCTTGCGGCCGCCGTACTTGAGCGAGACAAGCCCCAGGCCAAACTGCTCGTTCTGATAGGAAAGCCAGGGATCGGAGGCAACCACATGCGGCAGGGTGCGCAGCGCCAAGCCGTCCTCGTAGGTCAGCTTGGGGCGGTTGAGTTCCGCGGTCGTGGGCCGCCGCCCAAAAAAGTCATAGCGGTAGACAATCAGGGCGTTGGTGCCAAGGGATTTGACGAATTGCTCGATATTGGTATTCAGTCCGTTAATTGCCGAGGAGATAAGGATGACCGTAGAGATGCCGATACTGATGCCGAGAATGGTAAGTATGGAGCGCAGTTTGTTCTTGCGCAAAGTATCGAGCGCCAATAGCACGGATTCCTTTGAATCGCTGAATCTCATCTCTATAGCTCCGATCTAAGGGCAACGATGGGATCAAGCTGCGCGGCCTTGTGCGCGGGGTAGACGCCGAAAAAAAGACCGACGCTGGCGGCGACAAACAAACCGACCAGAATCGACCAGAGTTCAACCTCAGAGGGGAATGCGATGATCAGGGTAATGATTTTGGCTGCGCAGATGCCGGCGATTACGCCGATCATGCCTCCCGCCAGGGACATGGTTGCGGACTCGATCAGAAACTGAAGCAGAATATCGTTGCGGCGCGCGCCCAGCGCCTTGCGAACACCGATTTCACGGGTGCGTTCGGTGACGGATACCAGCATGATATTCATGATGACAATGCCGCCAATCACCAGCGAGATGCCGGCGATGGCAACCACCACGGCTCCAAAGCTGTTGAGGATACTGCCCAGGAAGTTCTGGAAGGTGGCGCTGGTGTCGATGGAGAAGCTGTCGGGGGCGTCGGGGGCCAGGTGACGGCGTGCACGCATTAGAACGCGCAACTGATCGGAAACCTCATCCATCACCTCGCCACCTCCCCCGGCATTGACATAGACGGTCATGCTGTCGTGTGCTCCGTGCGTATGCAGAAATGCCGTGAGAGGAATGGCGACCCAGTTGTCCAGGCTTGTTCCCATGATCTTGCCCTGAGCTTCGCTTACCCCAATCACCGTGTAAATCGTGCCATCGACGCGAATCTCTTTGCCCAGCGGGTCGCCAAAGCCCAGCATATTGTCAACAATGTCATGGCCGACGATGGCCACGCGGGCGGCATGCTCGTCCTCGAATTCAGTAAAGGAGCGCCCGTCCTCGATATTGAGATTGGAAAGCGCCGGCATCGTCCAGGTCCAGCCGCGAATGTTAGTGTCCGTGGTGGATTTGCTTCCGTAGACAACCTTGCCGATGGAGTTGCGCGCCGCACCCACCGACACGCAGAGCTGGCATTCGTCAAGGACAGCCTTGTAGTCGTCGAAGGTGACGTCTTTTCGTTTCTGGAAGTCGAGATACTCCTCGAGGGTCATGAAAGTTTCCGGCATTTTGCTGACCGTCACCACCTCCCCGCCATAAGTGTTGATTTTCGAGGTCACGAATTGTTTGGCGCCGTTGGTTAGAGTCACCACCATAATCACCGAGGCCACGCCAATGACCACGCCAAGCAACGTGAGCACAGTGCGCATCTTATTGGCCCACAAGGATTGCAGCGCGAGTTTGACGGCTTCGCCGAAGAGCATGATCCTGCTTTCTGTAGAAAAGCGATTGTATGATCTTCAGGCTTTCAAAAAGCGTGAAAAAACCCAGGCCTGAAGGCCCGCTCCTATTCACTTGTTTTCAGGGGGCTAAAGCCCCCTGCTCCCTCCGAAATCTTCGATTTACGGCAGTAGCCTGAAAACGAGCCGAGTTTCAGAAAAAGCATAACTCAGGGGCTAAAGCCCATCATTTGTTTTGTTGCGCTTGCGGCACGACTAAAGTCGTGCCCTGACACTTCTTGCTCCACCATTTGCATTTTTTCCGCAGCCTGTAAAGTTGTGCCCTGACACTTCTTGCTCCACCATTTGCATTTTTCCGCAGCCTGTAAAGTTGTGCCCTGACACTTCTTGCTCCACCATTTGCATTTTTCCGCAGCCTGTAAAGTTGTGCCCTGACGCTTCTTGCTCCAGCCTTTGTATTTTTCCGCAGTCTGTAAATCGTGCCCTGACACTTCGTGCGACTCCAAAGGAGTTTTTCCGCAAGCTGTAAAGTCATACCCTTTCAAAACCGAGTCCCCAACAACAGACTTTTGTAGAGGGGATGAAACGCCTGCCGGTTTTTCCGCGGCCGGTAAAAATCCGTGCATCAACTCCAGTGTACGCAATCGCCGGGATTCCGATGAATGCACAGCAACCCATGCGGCTGCTTACGCATTCGGAAAGCAGTCGCAGCCCTGGGGGAGGGCGCACATTTTCTGATACGCAAAGGGCAGCCAGCAGGTTCCTGAGCCCAATAAAAAGGCGAAGAATAGACAAAAACCGGCGATTTTATGGAACTATTTGGCCTCCAGCTGTCGTAGCATGATGGGGCGCGCAGTTTTCGCGCCTGTGTTTAAACGGAATCCAAAATCATCCATCCTAATGGAGGCTCGATGAATCGCGTCTACTCCCGCTTTGCGCCAGTTCTGCTTGTATTGCTCGTACTGCTGCCCATCCTTGCTGTTGCCCAAGCCACTCAGGCTGCCGCAACGGCCACAGCGCCACTGCTGCTGCGCGTTCCCTCTCTCTCGCAGGATAAGATCGCCTTTCGCTATGCCGACGACATCTGGACAGTCAGCCGCAACGGCGGCGAGGCTGAGCGGCTGACGGCCAACGGTCATGTAACAAATGGCCCATTCTTCTCGCCCGATGGGGCGTGGATTGCCTACTCAGCCCACCTGAACGGCAACACCGACGCATACATCATTCCGTCAGCGGGCGGTGTGCCCAAGCGCATCACCTGGCACCCGGCCGGCAGCGCCGTGGTGGGCTGGTCGCCGGACGGCAAGGACCTGATGATCCTAAGCAGCGCGCTCAGCTACCGGCACTTTGCGCGGCTCTTTCTCGCGCACGCCGATGGCACTGGCGTTCCCCAGCCGCTACCGCTGTCCTCTGCCAATGAGGGTTCGTTCTCGCCGGACGGCAAGTCGATTGCCTATCAGCCATATAACAAGTGGCAAGCGGCGTGGAAACGTTATGTAGGCGGCCAGACATCGCCCATCTGGATTGTGAACCTGAAAACGCTGGACCTGGTGAAGGTGCCGCGCGAGAATTCCAACGACACGAACCCGGTATGGGTTGGCGACCAGGTCTACTTCCTCAGCGACCGCGACAGCACGGGAACGAACAACGGCCCGGTGACGATTTATCGCTACGACACCAAGAGCAAAAAGGTCTCGCAGGTGATGGTGAATTCCGGTCTGGATATGAAGACCTTCCAGGCGGGGCCGGCAAAGGATGTAAGCGGGGCGGACCAGAAGGCACTGATCGCGGAGCAGTTTGGCCGCATTCTTCTGGTGGACCCAGTCACGGGCATGAATATGCCGATCCCGATTTCGATTCATGGGGAGCTGGCTGCGCTGGCGCCGCACCGGGAGAACATCAACCCGATGGAGATTCAGAATGCGGCGCTTTCGCCCACCGGCGCACGCGCTGTATTTGAGGCGCACGGGGAGATCTTCACTGTACCTGCCGAAAAGGGCGACACACGCAACCTGACCCAGACCCCCGGCGTGGCGGAGCGCGACCCGGCATGGAGCCCGGATGGAAAGACCATTGCGTATTTTTCCGACGCCAGCGGCGAGTACCAGCTTTATTTGCGGGACCAAACGGGCTTCAAGCCGCCGACGGTGATCGACCTGGGACCGGAGCCGAGTTATTACTACTATCCCACTTGGTCGCCTGACTCCAAGCACATCGCCTATACCGACAAGCATCTGCGGTTGTGGGTTGTGGATGTGCCAACGGGCAAGCCGGTGCTGGTGGATAAAGAAGTCTTTGGCAACTGGGGTCCGAGTTTCGGAGCGGCATGGTCGCCGGATTCGAAGTGGATTGGCTATCACCGCGATCTTGAAAACCAACTGAACGCGATTTTCCTGTACTCGATGGAGACGCACAAATCGACCCAGGTGACGGACGGAATGAGCGACGCCAACAGCCCGGTCTTCGATCCGAACGGCAAGTTTCTCTACTTCCTGGCGTCGACGGATGATGGGCCATCGAGAGCGGGGATCGATTTGTCTTCGCTGGACCGCGCACAAACCACTGCCCCTTATGTGGTGGTGCTGGCCGCTGACGGTGCTTCTCCTCTGCCTCCACAGAGCGACGACGAGAAGATCAAGGACGAGACCAAGAAGGACGCTGACAAGAAGGACGCGGATAAGAAGGACTCCGACAAGAAGGACGCAGCAGCCAAGGACGCCGACAAGGAGAAGAAGGACGGCGACAAAAAAGACGCGGATAAAAAAGAGGCTGAGAAGCCGGTCGTGGTCAAGGTGGATCTGGAGAAGATCGGCGACCGCATTCTGGCGCTGCCGATTCCGGCGCGCAACTACAACGGGATTGCCGTAGGCAAAACAGGTGTGATTTATCTTGGCGAAGGCTCTCCGCTTGGCCGTCCTTCCAACAATGACGACAGCTTAGGGATTCGTGCTATCTGGCGGTTCACATTGGAAAAGCGCACGCCCGAGACGGTGCTCAGCAACGTGGACGACTTCAATATCTCGCATGACGGCGCCAAGGTTCTCTATGCGCGCAAGGGCGTATGGACGATTGCCTCGGCGGACGACCTGAAGCCCGGCAACGACGCACCCGGCAAGCCGCTGAATCTGGGAAATCTGGAAACCGTCATCGATCCACGCGCCGAATGGCGGCAGATGTATCACGAAACCTGGCGGATTGAGCGCGATTTTCTCTACGATCCGCACACGCACGGGTTGAACATTGCCAAGATCGAGGCCAAGTACAAACCTTATCTCGACACGCTCGCTTCGCGCTCGGAGTTCAGCTATCTCTCTACGGAGATGCTGGGCGAGATCACGATCGGACACATGTTCATCCGCGGGCCTCGCAATCCGGAGCATACGGCGAAGACCGGCCTGCTGGGCGCCGACTACAAGGTGGAGAACGGTCGCTACCGGATTGTGAAAATACTGGGCGGGCAGAACTGGACACCGGGGCTGGCTTCGCCGCTGACGCTGCCGGGAGTTTCGGTGAAGGAAGGCGAATACCTGCTGGCGGTGAACGGCCGCGAGCTGAAGGCCGGCGATAACCTTTATGAATTTTTTGATGGCACGGCCGGCAAGCAGACCGTGCTGCGCGTGGGCGCCACTCCCGACGGCCCCGCTACAGAGAACAAGTCAGCGCGCGACGTGACCGTGGTTCCCATCAGTGACGAGGACGGGCTGCGCAATCTGGATTGGATTGAAGGCAACCGGCGGAAGGTCAGCGAACTTTCCGGCGGCAAGGTGGCGTACGTTTATATGCCTAACACCGGCGGCCAGGGCTACACCAACTTCAACCGCTACTTCTATTCGCAGCTGGACAAGGAGGCGCTGGTGCTGGACGAGCGCTACAACGAAGGCGGCTTCATTGCCGATTACGTGGTGGACACGCTGAAACGCGTTCCACTCTCTGGTGCGATTGAACGCGACGGCAAGCCGATGCACGATCCGGTGGGCGCCATTTTCGGGCCGAAGGTGATGCTGATCAACCAGAACTCAGGCTCGGGCGGCGACGCGATGCCGTGGTACTTCAGGAAGGCGGGCATCGGCAAGCTGGTGGGGACGCGCACGTGGGGTGGGCTGGTGGGCATCGGCGGATTTCCGCAGTTAATCGACGGCGGTTCGGTGACCGCACCGCGCTACGCCATCTACGGACTGAATGGCGAGTGGGAGGTGGAAAACCATGGCGTCGCGCCGGATGTGATGGTGGAAGATCTGCCCAAGGATGTGGCTGCCGGACACGACCGCCAACTGGAAACTGGCGTGCAGATGGTTCTGGATGAGCTGAAGGCGCATCCGGTGCCGGCGATTCCTGTTCCGCCGTATCCGAATTATCACAAGGGGGATGAGCTGGGGAAGCCGTAGGAAGGCAGCGAGTTAGCGAGTTAGCCGCGCTTCGCGCGTGTTAGCAAGTTAGCGGGATACCCCATCCTTATCGCAAAGAGCGCGATAAGGATGGGGTATTCATTTGCATTAATGTCCTGAACTGCCGAAGCCTTTTTCCGCGCGGGCGGAGTCTTCGAGGTTCTCAACTATGTGGACGGGACCGGTGAGGACGGGGACGGGAATCATCTGGGCGATCTTTTCGCCGGGCTTGAGTTCGACGGGTGCATCGGTGAGGTTGGTCATCAGGATCAGGATTTCACCGCGGTAGCCGGCATCGATGACGCCGGCGGTGGTGGCGACGCCGCGCGCGGCCATGGAGGAGCGGTCGCGCACCAGAAGGCCCAGCGGAACGCCGGAGACAGGGTGGCGAGCCTCGACGCAGATTCCGGTGCGGACCTTGACTGTTGCGTGTGGGGAGAGTGCCGCACCCTCAAGGGCAAAAAGGTCATAGCCTAGGTCTTCGCCGGGATGGGCGACGACGGGGGCGCGAGCGGAGGGGTCGAGGAGTTTTACGCGCAGCATGGATTGATGGTAGCAGCGGAGGCAGTGAGGCTCGAAAATGGTCAGCCCCGGCAGGGAAGGCTCCCGGCCGGGGCTGTCAAATCAATTCGGCAAAAGGACCTGTAAGCCGAATTCTGTCGTGTGCGGTCATTCCTCTAGGCGCCGCGTTGCCGCGGACACTCATCAGCGACCTACCCGGAGGTTTCGGCCATTGCATGGAGCAGCCTTGCGGCACCGGGCCGGTACCGAGCGCGCGTCCTGCTCCGGGAGCGCGCTTCCCTCCCTATTTGGTCTTGCTCCGTGTGGGGTTTACCCTGCCTCCGACGTTACCGGCGGAGCGGTGCGCTCTTACCGCACCATTTCACCCTTACTCCATGGACTGGCCTGACGGCTGGTTCATGGGGCGGTATGTTTTCTGTGGCACTGGCCGTCCACGGGCCTTGAAGCCCGCGTCCCGGATGTTATCCGGCACACTGCCCTGCGGAGTTCGGACTTTCCTCCCCCGGTTGGCTCAGGGTTGCCCCTGGTCTCGCCGGCAGCGACCGCCCGGTCCTCCTGCCAGTAGCTAGTGTAGCGCGAAAACGCTCGCGGCATTCGACCATCAAAGTTGCCGAGATGCCTCCAGATGTGCGAGGAAGGCTCAGGTCCCGATTCATTGAATCCACTGAGGATACAAAACCATCCATTCCCTGCGGAGAGTTAGTTCTGCTCTGCAAAGCTGTGAGCCCGCTCCCCGGCTCGATTCATCCTAATTTGCACACCTCAAATCAAGGAGAATTCGATGAAGATTGTCACGATGATCGCTCGTTATCTGCTTGGCCTGATGTTTGTGGTCTTCGGCTCCAATATGTTCTTGAATTTCATTCCCATGGGGCCGTTGCCTACAGGGGTGGCCGGGCAGTTCACGGCCGCCCTGCTTGCCGCGCACTACTTTTACGTGGTGGGCGCGGTCATGGTCGTTTCCGGAGTTCTGTTTCTGGTGAACCGGTTTGTGGGGCTGGGGCTGACACTGTTGGGGCCCGTGCTGTTCAATATCCTCGTGTTCCACATCCTTATGAACCCAAGCGGTATTGGGATGGGGGCGTTTGCGACGCTTCTTTGGGCGCTGGTGGGCTGGGAGCATCGGACGGTGTTTGCAAGGCTCTTCGCGGCGCGGCTTGAGGAATGAAGACTGCCTGGATGAAGACGCAGGGCTGCTGGCTACAATCAAGCTAGCGATGATTCAGTACATTTATCTCGGCAGAGTGGACTACGACGAAGGGCTGCGCTTGCAGGCAGAGGTGGCCGGGCTGGTGGCCGAGGGGCGCCTGCGGAATGTGCTGCTGCTGCTGGAGCATCCGCCGGTGCTGACGCTGGGGCGCAATGCGAGGCGGACGAACATTCTGGCTTCTGATGAAATGTTGAGGCGACGCGGAGTGACCGTGCACGAGATCAATCGCGGCGGCGACGTGACCTATCACGGGCCGGGACAACTGGTGGGGTATCCGATCTTCGATCTGCGAACGCTGCGGACGGAGAGCGGCGGACGGATGGGGCCGGTGGACTTTGTGCGCGGGATGGAAGAGGCGCTGATCCGGCTGTGCGGAGAATTTGGCGTGAGGGCAGGGCGGATCTGCGGGCTGACCGGGGTGTGGTGCGCTGATAGTACAGAGATCAGAGATCAGAGATCAGGGGTCAGTTCTTCGGCGGGGAAGAATTTGCGAGACAAGACTGGCTTAGGCGGGGTGGAGCGGAAAATTGGGGCTATCGGGATTCATGTGGCACGGGGGATTACGTCGCATGGATTTGCATTCAACGTGACTACGGACTTGAAGGATTTTGAGCTGATTGTTCCGTGTGGGATTCCGGATCACGCGGTTACCAGCCTGGCGCGGGAGGTCCGGAAGCCGGAGGAGTTGCCTGCGCTGGAGGAGTTTGCTCACAGGGCGGCGCGGGAGTTTGGGCAGGTCTTCGGCGAAGAGGTGCTGGAGGTCGAGAGCTTGGCGGCGTTGCGGGCTCAGGCGGCGAGGGTGCTGCCGCAATTTCCGGCGGAAGATACCCCGGTCCGGGTTCCGGCGGAGGTGGAGCGGTTGATGGGCAGGGGCGAAGGGCCGATTCGCGCGTGATGGATGGGCTGATCAGGTTTGTGCTTTCCCACCCATTTCGCATCTTTTCTTCGTAAAGCTGCGAAATGGACGGGGCACGGAGCATTTCTTGCTGCGTTTAACGATTCGGCGGGCGGATGGGGCACAATTTATAATCCGAGTTGAAGCGGGCGTGCCCCGGAGACTTCCCTGAGCTTGCCGTAGTGCCCCGCATCGCGGAGAGACCCCCATGCCAACCGACGTAATCATGCCCCAGATGGGCGAGTCGATCTTTGAGGGCACCATTACCAAATGGCTCAAAAAGGCCGGCGACACGGTCGAAAGAGACGAGCCGCTGTTTGAGATTTCGACTGACAAAGTGGATGCGGAGATTCCTTCGCCCGTGGCGGGGGTGCTCGCCGAGATCAAGACTCCAGCGGGCGCTACCGTCGAGGTCAATACGGTGGTCGCGGTGATTTCTGAAAGCGGTACAAAGGCGACAGGCGCGGCATCAACAACAACACCAGCTTCCGTTCCAGCGTCCTCGGCTTCAGCATCTCGTACCGCAACGGATGCACCGAAGGCGAGGATGGCCGCTCCACAAGCGCCACAAAATGCGGAGGTGGCCCCACCGCAAGTAGTGCAGGAGGCGCAGCGCACCTCGCCGCTGGTGCGGCGCATTGCCAAGGAGAACAATCTCGACCTGAGTCAGATCACCGGCACCGGTTCGGAGGGGCGCATTACAAAGGAAGATGTACAGCGGCATCTGAGCCAGCACGGGTCCGGAAGCGCGCCGCCGAAGGCAGGGTTGGCCGCACCGCGGGTGGCCACAGCGCCGGTGCAGGTTCCACTGGAGCCGCAACCGTTGACCAAGATGCGGGCCATCATTGCGCAGCGCATGGTGGAGAGCATGCAGATCAGTCCGCATGTGCACATTGTGTACAAGGTGGACATGACGCGCATTGTGCGGCTGAGGGAGCGAGAGAAGGCGCGCTTTGAGCATCAGCACGGCGTGAAATTGACGTTTATGCCGTTCATTGCTACGGCGGCGATTGAGGCGCTGGGAAAATTTCCCATTGTCAACGCGTCGCTGGTGGATGGGGCTATTCAGTATCACCAGAACATCCATCTGGGCATTGCGGTGGCGCTGGAGTGGGGGCTGATTGTGCCGGTGGTGAAGCAGGCCGAGGGGCGCGGCTTTGTGGGGCTAGCGCGGGCTATTGCGGATCTGGCCGGACGCGCACGCACAAAGAAGCTGCTGCCCGACGAGGCTTCGGGGTCCACGTTTACGCTGACCAACTCGGGGATTTTCGGCGAGGAGTTTGGCACGCCGATTATCAATCAGCCGGAGTCGGCGATTCTGGCTATCGGAGGGCTGCGCAAGGAGCCCGCGGTGGTGACCGACGCCGAGGGCAACGATTCGATTGCGATCCGCTCAGCGCAGTACTTCTGCCTGGGCTTTGACCATCGCACCATCGACGGGGCTGACGCCGGCAAGTTCATGGGCGCGTTCAAGCAGGCGCTGGAGACGTGGGACAAGCCGATCGGCTGAGGCGCCGATACGGTTCTCTTGCGCTCTTACTTCCATTCGTGAGGAAGTGCGCCGGCGGGCTGGTGCTGGGTGATCTCCGAGTAAGTAATCTGGACGTCCTGGGAAAGGTCTTTTGGAATCCAGTTCGCATCACGCGGGGAAAGCTGAACATTAATCTCTGCCGGAGTTTTTCCTTTGTGGGCCTGAGCTGCGACGGCGCTGTATAAGTCGAGCAGGAACTGGCGCTGCCCGGAAAGAATCTCGATGCCGCCCGCATCGCCGTGGCCGGGCAAGACAAACAGCGGCTGAAGGTGCATGGCCTTGGAGAGCGCGCGCGGCCAATTGGCCAGATTCGCATCCCAGAGCTTGTTGCGCGGGCCGTTGACGGCGGCATCGCCGGTGCAGAGGACGCGCTCTTTGGGTAGCCAGACGTAGCCGTCCGCGGGAGTGTGTCCCCAGCCGAGGTAGAGGAAGTCAACTTCGCGGGTTGAGTCTTTCAGGATGAATGGAGATTTACGGAAGGTTTGTTGAGGGCGCTGGACATTGTCCTCGTGCAGATCGCGAAGGTCCGAGCGTTTTGACTCGGCAGCTTGCCAGCGCGCGGGTTCGTATCGATCCATCTCGGCGAGGATTTTGTAGTAGGCGAGCGTGGTTGCGCCCGCTGCCGTCCAAAGCGAGTTGCCGTAAGAATGATCTCCGTGGGCGTGGGTATCGAAGACATAGCGGACCGGCTTGGGCGAGAGCGTCTTCACCTCCGCGATCAACTCCCGTGCCCGCCCCGGATAATTTGCATCCACAACGATGAGATAGTCCTGCATCTCGATTACCGCAGTGTTGCTGTAGCCCTTGGAAGAATCGCCGAGGAGAAACCAGACGCCGGGGGCAATTTGGCGCGGCGGGGCGGACTGGCTATGCAACGCGGGAGCGCTGAAAACAGCCAGAAATGCGAACATGGCTACAAGACGCCGCATAAATTGGATTCCTAAGGCTTTCGATGCGGGTTGCATGAAGAATGATCGCACAGCCCGTCGTGGAATCGGCTCAGAAAAGTCTTCAACCCTGCTTAGGCGGATGCCACGGGTCGTAGGTGCCCAGGTACCAGGTGTGGCCTTCGGGGTCTTTTACGGTAAAATCGCGACTGCCGTAAGGGGTGTCGTGGAGCGGAGTGGTGACTTCGGCTCCGGCAGCTACGGCGCGGGCATGGGCAGCGTCAGCGTCGGGGACGACGATGTAGAGAGAGCTGGTCTCGACGCCACCCAGCTCATCGGGCGACTTGAATTTGCGGCCGGTTTCATCGTCCTTGCCCGAGCCGAGCATGATCATGCCGTTGCCCAGGGTGAGTTCGGCGTGCATGATGGCGCCGTTTGGGCCTTCATGGACAGCTTTGCGCTCAAAGCCTAAGACCTTTTCAAGCCACTCGATAGCTGCAGGGGCGTTGCGATAGCGATGACCGGGGATGACGGTGCTGGGGAAATCAGGCATATAAACCCTCCGAACCAAAAATGCCGCTTATATTCCTGCGGACAATCGGTTATTCTGTTCGATATGCGTTTGCCCACTGGCGATTCACTCTTGGTGCAAATCATGGACACCGCGTTCGCTCATGCAGCGAAGAGCGCGGGGAAGTTACTGGTCTGCAAACCGGGCTGCTCCCAATGCTGCCATGGAGCATTTGTCCTTAACCCACTGGATACACTGCGGTTACGCGCAGGAATGGACACGATACGGGCTTCCGATCCGGCGCTAGCGGCACGGATTGAGGGGCGCGCGCGGGCGTGGATTGATGAGCATGGGGCGGAGTTTCCCGGCGACCTGGAGACAGGCCTGCTGGGCGATTCCAAAGTGGATGAGGAACGCTTTGAGGATTTCGCCAACGAAGCAGCCTGCCCGGTGCTGGATCCAGAGACCGGCCAGTGCGACCTTTACGCATGGCGGCCCATGACCTGCCGCGTCTTCGGCCCGCCGGTCCGCATGGGAAATGGCGATGAGCTTGGCCACTGCGAGCTGTGCTTTACCGGCGCGGACAAGACGAAGGTGGCGGCGTGCGAGATGACCATCCCTTACGATCTTGAGGCGGAATTGCTGAACGAGATTCCGCTGAAGGAGCAGACGGTGGTAGCGTTCGCAGTGCTGGAGTAAGGGCGCACAATCAAGAGGTCGACGGTTGGGGTTCGCGGCTTCTCACCCTTCTGTCGCATTGTGGTGTGCGCAGGCTCTAAAAATCTAAAAGATATAAAAGACTGTAGTTGTAGGTATCCCACCTTAGCGGCAAAAACAAAGACGCGGCGAGGGTGGGGCACCCGAGCTTATGGCGGCACCCTGCCAGCGTTACACTGAGGTTTGGACAATCTGATGACAGCACGCCCCTGCCGGGTGGAGATTCGCACCCGGTCCCTAGAAGACAACTTCCGGTTTTTGTTGAGCCTGGCTATGCCCCATGTGGAGCTGATGGCGGTGGTCAAAGCCGACGCCTATGGCCATTCGCTGAAGCTGTGCGCACCGGCAGTGGTGCGTGCCGGTGCGCGGTGGCTGGGCGTGGCCAGCGTGGAGGAAGGGATGGCGGCGCGCGCGCTGTGTCCCGAGCCCGGGATTCTGGTGATGTGTGGAGCATTTCCCGGCCAGGGAGCAGCCGTGGTGGAGCACCGGCTGAGTGCTGTGGCCTGGCAACCGTGGCAGTTGGACGAGTTGGAAACGGCCGCGCGCGCGGCGGGAGGCTCGATCCCGATTCACCTGGAGATTGATACCGGCATGAGCCGCCAAGGGGTGAGCGTGGATGAGCTTGTGGCCCTTTTGGCGCGTTTCCATTCGAGGTCTCCGCTGCGGCTGGAGGGCGTGATGACCCACCTGTTTGCCGCCGATGAGGCGGACGGCATGGAGACCGAGGCGCAACTGGCGTTGCTGGAAGAGGCGACGAGAAAGGTCAAGGCCGCAGGGCTCAATCCGGAGTGGCTCAACGTGGGCAACTCCGCCGCGCTTGTGGCGGGGCAGGCCGCGCGAATTGCCGCGCTGGCCACCCGCTACGGGATGAAGGCGATGCTACGGCCCGGCCTCGCGCTCTACGGCGTGACGCCGCGCTTCAACCCGGAGTTTGAGCCATCCTTGTCTCCGGAGCCGGCGACTCTGGCCGCAGCACGCACGCGATTGCAGCCGGTGCTCACGTGGAAGACATGCGTGGCTGGAGTGCGCACGGTTCCCGTTGGCGCTGTGGTGGGCTACAACGGCACCTTTGTGGCCACGGAACCGATGCGGCTGGCGCTGGTGGCCGCGGGCTACGCCGAGGGTCTTGACCGGCGGCTGGGGAACCGCTTCAGCCTGCTGGTCCGTGGCCGGCGCGCTCCGTTGGTGGGCCGCGTCAGCATGGACACGGCAGTGGTGGATGTGACCGAAATTCCAGGAGTCGAGCCGGGCGACGAGGTTGTGATTCTGGGCGAACAGGGCGGCGAATGTATCACCGCATTCGACCATGCCGAGGCCACGGGGACGATTCCCTGGGAGGTCTTTACGCGGATCGGTCCACGGGTGTTGCGGGTTGCGGTTTAGAGCCGTGCTATTGACCTGCACGTTAAAGGAGATGGAGTGAGGAGATAAGCAGCTATGCCGAAGCTGCCGCCGGAACAGAAGAAGAAAAGGAAGAACACTTCCCCCGCAAAGCCGTTGCCCGCGAAGATGAGCCTCGGGCTCAGGCTCGGCCTTGGCCTTACGCTGGGCTTGATTTTTGCATTTGCAGTTTTGTTTGTTACGGCGGGAACGCTGAATTATTGGCAGGGATGGGTTTTTCTTGCCGTATTTTTTGTACCCAATGCCTTCACTTTTATTTATTTTCTGAAGCGCGATCCGGAGTTTCTGGAACGCCGGTTGCGGAACAAAGAGCGCTTCGAGGAACAGAAGCTGCTTCTGCGATGGGGCAAGCCGTTTTATCTGGTTGCGTTTCTGCTTCCCGGCTGCGACTACCGCTGGGGCTGGTCGCGCACATTGGTGGGAGGCGTGCCTTTGTGGCTCACGATCTTCTCCCTGGCAATGGTTTTTGGCAGCTTGCTGCTGATCTTCCGGGTACTGTATGTGAACCGATTCGCCTCGCGCATTGTGGAGGTGGAGGCAGGGCAGACGGTGATCTCCCACGGACCCTATCGCGTGGTTCGCCACCCATATTATTTTGCCACCGTGCTGCTGTGGCTCTTTACGCCGCTGGCGCTGGGTTCGTGGGTTGCCCTGCCGGCATTTGTGCTGCTTATTCCGTTTTATGTCATTCGCCTGCTCAACGAGGAAAAGGTGCTGCGCGCGCAGCTTACCGGTTACGCCGAATATTGCCAGCGCACACGTTTCCGGCTGATTCCGCTGGTGTGGTGAAGCGTCTCTCCGGGGCTAAAGCCCGCGTTGATTTGATTGGCATTATGCGGGGGTTGAACAGCTTGCGGAAAAAGGCTTATTTCTGTGCGATTCACACGAAAAGCAAGCCGCAGGGGCTAAAGCCCAGCATTTTTTTGTTGCGCTTGCGGCACGACTGAAGTCGTGCCCAGACGCTTCTTGCTCCAACCTTTGCATTTTTCCGCAAGCTGTGAAACCCCCGCCTCCCTCCGTTTCGACGCCTTCCTCCGAATCGAGTTTTTTCGCAGACAAACAATGAACAGGCGCAGGAGGATGAATTCTCCTGCGCCTGAATTGTTCATTCCGGTTGGTTCATGTTTTATTGCTTTACGGGCGGCGGGGGCGGCACCTTGGGCTCCTTGAGTTGCTTACCTTCGAAGCCAGGCGGAATCCTGTGGTAGGGCGGAACATTCAGCATGGGACCTGTGGGCGGCTTGGGAGCGGCTGGCGAAGGCGTGGAAGGCGCGGACGAGAAGCCCGGACCTTTCTTGATATGCACGTCGCCGTTGCTCGCGTTCAGCACAATCCTGGCTGTGCCGGAGCCGATGGTGAATGTGGCCAGCTTGTTTTCGCCTTCGGTTGCGGGGATGGGATAATCGGAAACGATTTCTCCGTTGTGTGTGCGAGCGGTTACAGTGGCGGAGGCATTGGGCGGCAGCGTTACTTCGATGTCACCCTTGTTGTTTTTCGCATCCACTGAGTAGGCTCCGGCCGGCTCGACCGCGATGTGGCCGTTGCGTGTTTCCACGTAACTGTCGCCATAGATCTGGTTGAGATCGATGTCCTTGGAGTGGGTTACCACGCGCACCTGTCCCTTGGCCTGGTTGATGCGCAGGTCGTCAGAGTCGAGGGTCAGGTCGCCGGGCAACTCCGCCACTTCCACATCGGTTACCGAGGTGTGCAAATGCAGCGGACCAGAAATGCTCTCGATGTGTGCGTCGCCGAAGAGGATTTCTCCGCTCTGCGTGACCCGGCCCTTGATCTCGGAGATGGTGATGTTGCTCAAGTCTCCGTCGACGTTCACATCGCCCTGAATATCATGGGCGGAGAAGTCGTGATGACCATGCGGGAAATGCGCCTCGACAGGACCTGCGATGGTGTTGAGTTGTACGTCACCGCGGGCGGTAACGGTGATGCCGGTGCCCAGCCCGGAGGCTGACACATCACCCTTGCCGGCATTTACCGTCACCTTGGCGTTTCTGGGCACGGTAACGGTCAGACTGACCATCCCGTAGGAGTTGCTCTCCGACTTCAGCAGCACGGCGCTGCCGCTTGTAGTCAGATGCGCCGCCACGGCATCGAAGATTTTCTTTGCCTCCGTGTCGTTGCTGGCGTATGCAACTTCATGCGCCTGCACCACAATGGTGGAGCCGTCGCCCGCGGTAATGCTCACGTTACCGCGCGGATTCTCGATCTGGATGGCGGCATTGGCGGGGATTTGCTGGGAGAGCGCCTGCTGTTCCATGTCGTGCTCGGGCAGGCCGAAGGCGTTGAAAAATTCATCGCCATCCCCGTTCCAATGGAACCAGGGCCGCCCATAATTCACTGCGGACGCAGCAAACCCCAACACAGCCAGAAAAATGAGAATTCCAATAAAGCTGCCGCTACGGCGCACCGGGGTTTCGCGCTTGAGGTCGATAGCCCACTCGACCAACATGCCCAGGCCGGCTCCGATCAACAGCAGCGGCCACCAGTGGCCATACCAACTCCAGAAGTGGCCTGCATCGATGTGGCCGGTGAACATCAGCAGAGCGATCACGCCGATGGCAATCAGGATGATGGGGCCAACAACGGAGGGAACTCGCGGACCGTATGTGGCCATGCGGCTGGCCTTCCATGCGTAGTGCTGGGCCTGTTGCTGTGCCTTCCATGCATCGCGCTGCGCGCGCCATGCGGCCTTCTGCTGTTCCTTGTAGACCCGCCACTGGGTCTTGGGATCATAGGGCGGATACGGGGGCGGAGGTGGTGCGCCACCTCCGGGCGGCATATTTGGGGGCATATTCGGCGGTGTGCTGCTCATGATTGTCCTCCCTGAGAGTTCTTCTCGTACTCCTGCGAGCTAGCTGAAACGGTGGCCGAGTTCTCGGCCGGCGAAGACGGCGGCATAACGCCGGGAATTGGCCCTGGATTTGCGCCCGGGTAGGGCTGGCCGGGATAAGGCCAGACAGGATAGCCGTCTTCGGCGGCCAACGCTGCGCGCTCCGCCAGCATGAACACTCCGATCAGAATCAGCAGCAGCGGCCAGAACCAACTCCATGGGTGGTTAATCACACCTGTTGCGTGGAGCAACCAAACTCCCCCGATCAGCAGCAGAATGGCAGGGCCGCGCAGGCGGCGAATCATAATGTAATGGCTCATTTGGAACCTCCTCGTGAATCTTCGAAACGGCGAATGATCAGCCAAACGCCCAGTGCAATCAACAGCAGCGGCCACGTTAACCCAAAGAAGCGGTCGCGAAAGACATCCATCTGCCCGAGCAGGAACAACAAGCCCAAAGCAATCAGCACAATGGCGCCCACCGGTTCTCTGCGCCGGTAGCCAATGGGCGGCGGCGCGGCAGGATCGATAAAGCCGGGCGGCGGCGGGAAAGGAGCCTGATAAGGCGGCGGAGGCTGATAACTCCCGGTTGGCGGCGGCACTGGAATACCTTGACCGGCGACGGGCTGGCCGGGAATCCGGGGCCGCGTGCCCAGGTTGAGCAAGTTGCCCAACTCATTCAGCCCGAAAGGATCGGGCGGCGGCTGGCCATCGCGCAACGCCTTGGCAACATGGTAGGCCTCAAAGGATTGGTAGATGACCCAGGCGGCAATGAAAATGCCAAAGATCGGGTAGTAACCTGCGAGGCTGACCAGCACCGCAAAGACGACCACATGGATAAACCCCTTGACGAACTGGCCGTTGTACATGGCGCCTACGCCGGGAATCAGTCCCAACACCGCAGCAGACGAGGGGTTAGGCCCGCTGACCGGAGACGGAACGAATGGCTGTTGATAGCTCTGCCATGCAGTCAGGCAGGGTTCGCAGAGAAGTTGTCCCGCGGCCGCGTTACGCACGCAATCGGTGCAGAGCGCCTTACCGCAACTCTGGCAATAAGCCACCGCGTTGATACCACTGTGATTTACGCAATCCATTTTGTGCCCCTTTCCCATGTTTCCTTTTCGGAGCCGCCGGAATGCGCGGACCGTTGCTGAAACGTCAGGGAAGTTTCTAAAAAGTCAGAATTGTTGATATCAGGTTGAAAAGCAGGGCCAGCAGCCAGACTGTCAGGCAGTTGCGGAGGATATGTCTGCTGACCCCCATTCCCAGGTACGGGAATCTGGTTTGATTCTCCGGGTGTCTGGTTCTGCTGCTTCTGCTGGTTGTCTTCGCCTTCGCGCTGCTCGCCAACGCCGGCGGTCTGGCTCAACTCCCGCATCGTCTTCAGCAACTCGTAGGCCAACCGCGAGTTGTCGTAGTAGCGGATGATGGGAGTGGAGGCCATGTTGAACTGCCGTTCCATGTATGAGCGCATGATGCTGGGCCGCAGGTCGCTGAGCCGCAGATTGCTGAGCTTGACGCCAGTAATGTTGAGCGTCATGGCGATGGAAAAGAAAGCCATGGCAGCCGTCATCAGCAGGCGGGGTTCGGCAAAGCGATGAATGCGGGCCACCAAACCGGGGCGCTGCCATGCCGGAACTGAAACCGGGCGAATTGGAACAACATTACCGCCGGCGGTTGCCAGCGTGTAACCTGCTTCATGTCCCGGACCGGTTTGGGCCAGAATCTTATCGAGAAGCCCGGCCGGGACCTCTGGTTCCGGGGAGAGAAACTCCAGCCACTCGCGGCCGCGGCTCGCCTCTTCATAGAGCGCCGAGCAGGCCGGGCAGACGGCTCTGTGGGCTTTAAAGGCAGCCTCATCGCCGGGCTTCAGCAGCCCGTCCAGAGAGTCCGTCAAAAGCAATTCCCACTGCTCGCAGGCGTGGGAGTTCGAATTGAAAGTGCGCTCTGCCATTTACATTACCTCCCGTCTATTACGTTCCAGGAGCCTCGCAAGTTCCGCGCGGCCCCGGCTGATGCGGGATTTGACCGTTCCTTCAGGAATTCCCAGCACACAAGCGATTTCTTTGTAGTCCATATCCTGCAAATCACGCAGAATGACAGCCTCGCGCAGATCGACCGAGACGTGGGCCAGAGCCTCCTGCACCATCTTCGCCAGTTCTTTGCTGGCTGCCGACTCGTGAGGCGAGAGGTTGCGGGAGGTGAGCCGGTCAATTGGCTTCAGCTCCTCGGCTGACTCCCAACCATCATCTAATGAAGAAGTTGCGCGTTGGTTGCGGGTCCGGCGGAAGTGATCGACCAGCAGGTTGCGGGTCATAGTGGTGATCCACACCTGGAGGCTGCCGCGATTGGTGTCGAAGCTGGACAAGTTGGAGTAAATCTTGAGGAAAACATCCTGGGTCAGGTCCTC